>CAZHWB010000111.1:0-13835 GCA_964536105.1 uncultured Aquificales bacterium
CACTAACAGATTAAAAACCAAAAAAATCCCTAGATTTATACCTTTTGATGGGGATTTAGCAAAATTACTTGGTTATTATATCGCTGAAGGCTGGGCTAGATTAAATGAAAGAGAAAATGCAGTAGGCTTTGGGTTTCATAAAGATGAAATTGGTTATGCAAAAGAAGTTCAGGAACTTTTAAACAAAATATTTGAGATAGAAGCTAAAATTGTTTTTCACAAAACTAGAAATTCCCTACAGGTAATAGCTTATTCCAGAATTGTTGGAGAGTTTTTAAGCTCTTTATGCGGTAAAGGAGCTAAAAATAAAAAAATACATCCTATTTTAGTTGAATACGGAAAAGATGAATATATAAAAACTTTAATTTCTTATATGTTTAGAGGAGATGGACATAATGGTAAATCTTCAAAAAATATCTCAATAAAATACTCAACAACATCTTACAATTTAGCTTCCCAACTTAAGCTTCTACTTGCAAGATTTGGGTATTACGCTTCTATAATAAAAAGAAACAGAAATAATAAAAACTGGAACACTGAGTACTCTGTAAAACTTTCAGGAAAACAACTTTTAAACTGGAATAAAGATTTTAAACACTTCCAAATCCATATACCTGACCAGAAATTCTTTAGAAATGACTCATTTTTTGTGGATGAAGATTATATATACATAAAAATTAAAGAAGTTGAAAAACTTCATTACAAAGGGAAAGTTTACGACATAACTGTTCCGATAGATACATCTTATGTTGCTAACAATTTCGCTATTCATAATTCTGCAGCTGGTTCCCTTGTTGCTTACACCCTTGGTATTACTGATGTTGATCCTCTCCAGCACGGACTTATTTTTGAGAGATTTTTAAACCCTGACAGGATTTCTATGCCTGATATAGATGTTGATTTTTGCATGGAAAACAGGCCTAAAATCATAGAATACGTAAAAGAAAAATACGGGGAGCAGTCTGTAGCCCAGATTATTACCTACAACTTTATGAAATCCAAAATGGTTATCAGAGATGTGGCAAGGGTTTTAGGATTTTCCTATGCAGAAGCTGACAAAATAGCAAAGATGATACTTCCAGGACCTGTTCAGGGCTCAACCTTAACAATAGAGGAGAACTTAGAGGCAAATCCAGAGTTTAGAAAGCTGTATGAAACAGATGAAAGGGTCAGAGAACTTATTGATCTTGCTAAAAAACTGGAAGGCCTTGCAAGACACACAGGAATACATGCTGCAGGTGTTGTTATAGCTCCTGGACCTTTAGATGAGTATGTTCCTGTATACGTTGATAAAGATGGAACAAAAGCCACCCAGTTTGATATGGTTACCCTAGAAATGCTGGGTCTTGTAAAAATGGACTTTTTAGGCTTAAAAACCCTTACAGAACTTGATTATATGAGAAAACTGATAAAGGAAAGACACGGGGTTGATATAGATTTCTTGAAGCTTCCTATAGATGATAAAAATGTTTATAAACTCCTCCAGTCTGGTAAAACAACAGGGGTTTTCCAGCTTGAAAGTAAAGGAATGCAGAACCTCCTTACAAGACTAAAACCGGATAAATTTGATGAGATTATAGCTATACTTGCCCTTTTTAGACCTGGACCTTTAATGTCTGGAATGGTTGATGATTTTATAGACAGAAAGCACGGAAGAAAACCAGTTGAGTATCCCTTTGAAGAAGTTAAGGATATTTTAGAAGAGACGTACGGTCTTTGCTTAACAGGGGATACTTTAATTACCCTTTCAGATGGAAGTAAAAAAACTATAAAAGAGATTGTTGAAAAAAACAGCGTAGGTTTAGAAGTACTATCCCTTGATTTAAAAACAAATAAATTTACAAAGTCCAAAATAACCCACTGTTTTGATAATGGAGTAAAGGAAGTTTATAAAATAACTTTAGCCAATGGTTTAGAAATCAAAGCTACTGCAGACCATAAATTTTTAACCCCATTTGGCTGGAAAGAGGTAAAAGAGCTCTCTATAGATAATGATTTACTTGCAATACCAACTAATATAAGAGTAGAAGGGAAAAATTACGACGAAAATAAACTAAGAGTGCTTGCTTATCTTTTAGCTGATGGACATCTGGGAAAGTCAGGACTTTGCTTCATAAATAAAGATAAAGAATTAATAAATGCTTTCAAAAGTTCTACTTTAAAAGCCTTTGAAAATGTTAAGTTTACTGAATATAAAAGAAAAAGGAATGTCTGGAATGTATATGTAGTATCAAAAGAAAGAAAAAGCTATCATAGTAATCCAGTTATAAACTGGTTTAAGGAACTTGGAATATTTTATAAAAACAGCAAAGAAAAGTTTATTCCAGAATTTATTTTTACACTTAACAGGGAAAGCATTGCCAAATTTATTGCTTTTTATTGGGATTGTGACGGATATATTGGGGAAAAACTTGCCCATGTAAAAACAACTTCAAGAAAAATTGCATTTGGCTTATACTCACTCCTTTTAAGATTAGGGATCAAAGCACATATATACAAAAGTTCCTATGGAAACACACAAGCCTTCCAGGTCACAATATATGATCTGGATCTCTTCAAAAAATCTGTTCTTCCATTTATGATTTCTAAAAAGAAAAATAGATTTACAAGGGACAGCCGTGGAAAAGTTTATTATCCAAAAGAACATGTAATAAATAAGGTTAAAGAATTTTGTGCTGAAAATAATATCTCCCTAAGGGAATTTTCCCGCAGAACAAAAATCCAGAGAAATAATTTCTTCAATAATGAACATCCTTTTGTATCAACACAGGTTATTGAGAAAATTACAACTGTTTTAGAGGATGAAGAACTCATCAGATTATTAGATGGTGATATTGGTTTTCTTCCTATCAAAGATATAGAGTATGTTGGAAAAGAGCATGTTTATGACATAGAAGTGGAAAATACCCATAACTTTATAGCAAACGACATTATTTCCCACAACTGCATATACCAGGAGCAGATAATGTTTATGGCTAACATTCTGTCTGGTTTTACTATGGCAGAAGCGGATACCCTCCGTAAGGCTATCGGTAAGAAAAAGGCAGACGTTATGGCCAAAATGAAAGACAGATTTATAAACGGGGCTGTAGAAAGGGGATTTGACAGGCAGAAAATAACAAAGCTGTGGGAGGATATAGAAAAGTTTGCATCTTACTCATTTAACAAATCCCACTCAACAGCATACGCATATCTGACCTACTGGACAGCATACATAAAAACCTACTATCCAGAGGAGTTTTTTGCTGTAAAACTCTCAACAGAAGGAAATGACGACAAATTTTTAAATCTTCTTCTTGATATGGAAGATTTTGGAATAAAACTTCTTCCTCCAGATGTAAACAGATCTGGAGCTGACTTTACCATAGAAGATAAAGGAAAAATAAGGTTCGGCCTTGCAAGGATTAAAAATGTTGGAGAGCAATCTGCTAAAGAGATAGTAAAGGAAAGGGAAAAATCAGGAAAGTACAAAGATATTTTTGACATAGCAGAGAGATTAGATTCAAAAAAACTAAATAAAAGGGTTCTGGAGGCTTTAATAAAGGCAGGGGCTTTTGACTTTTCAGACGTAGACAGGGGAGTAATGCTTGCCTCTATTGATAAAGCAATATCATCAGGACAAAAGGTTAGAGAGCAAAAAGCCTCTGGACAGAACTCCCTTTTTGGCCTTATGGATGCACCTGTTGAACCGGTTGCAGTTTACGAAAAAGCAGAGCCCCTTCATGAAAAAACTAAACTTGAGTATGAAAAAGAGGTTTTAGGATTTTATATATCAGGGCATCCTCTAAAAGCTTATGAAAAAGAGTTAAAAGGCTATGTTGTGAAAATAAACAAACTTTTAGACCTAAAATCAGGGGATAAAGTAAGAATAGCAGGGGTTATATCTTCTATAAAAAGAAAAAAAACCCGCTCTGGAAATACTATGGCAATCCTGAATATTCAGGACGAAACAGGATTTATAGATGTTAGAGCATTTACCGATAGAATGGAAGACACGTCATTTTTAGAAGAAAACAGACTTGTAATAGTGGAGGGAACATTGGAAATTAACGAAGAACAGGAGACTGTATCAATGAATGCAACAGACATCCAACCGATAGAAGCTATAAACAAACAGGTTAAAGCTGTAAGGTTCAGATTATCTAAGGAAAAAGCTGTAAATGGCGTCGCTGTAAAATTAAAGGAAATATGTGAAAAACATAAAGGTGATAAAGAGGTTATCATAGAGGTGTATGAAAAAGGAAAATTTTTCGCAGAAATAGCTGCCCATAGTGATTTTTATGTAAAAATTGATGACGAATTTAAACAGGACGTATCAAAATTGCTGGAACCCCACGAATACATGTTTGAATAACCCTGCTAACAGCGGGGTTATCCCTGGATAACAGGGATAACTTTTACTTTTATAGATTTAAATTTTGATGTTTTTACAAAAATATCTCCCTCATCCCCAAATAAGAAGTTTATCTTGCTCTTTGCAAAATGAAATGTTACGTATAATGTTCCTTTTTTTATTTCTTTAGAAAATCTTACAGGAATACTTTCTGATTGTCCGTATTCAGATTTTAATATGAGTTTTTTTGCATTTTTCAATTTTTCTCTATCCTCTTCACTTGCCAATATAATATCCTCATTAGATTTTGATATAAGGGATATACATTCTTTTGTCTGGGCAGCATTGTTGTAATGGATAAGATTTCTACCTGTCGTAAGATAAAAATCCTCAACTTCCCTGTTTTCCAGAAGTTCCTTTACCATACCCCTTTTTTCCCATTGTTTATATACAAATCTTCCTAAACCATCCTCTGTTCTAAATTTCTCAACATGAAGAATAGGGGTATCATTCTCTTTAATAGGCCATTGAAGACCTTTTAGTCTATTTTCTTTTAGTTTTTTATAACTTGCCCCTGAAAATCTATCAGATGCTACCACCCTTACTTCATTCCATACATCTTCAGATGTATTATATTTTGTATAAAATCCCATCCTTCTTATTATCTGGTTTAAAACCTCCCAATCATCAGGTAAATCTGATTTTAAAATAGGTTGAGATAGATGGAGCCTTCTTTCGGCGTTTATATATACTCCCTCTTTTTCATATCCACTTTTAACACCAAATATCACATCTGCAAAAGATGTTATCTCATTTGGAAAAAGCTCATTAACCACTAAAAAGTCAAGTTGATCTAAAGCTTTACGTATCTTGTTTTGGTTTGCATGTATATGGGCTATATCTTCTCCAATATTGTATATGGCTTTTATTTTTCCTTTTAAAACAGCATCTATTATATCTGGGGTCATCAAACCTTCTTCTTTGGGCTTTTTGTAGTCTGGAGCGTAGTAAGGAAGACAGCCTACATCACATGTCCCCTGAACATTATTTTGTCCCCTTAAAGGTATTAAACCTGCTCCTTTTTTTCCAATATTTCCAGTTAGCATTGCCAAATGTGTAATTGCCATTACGGCATAACTTCCATCTATATGCTCAGTAATCCCCAATCCCCATAAAATCATAGATCTTCTTGTAGCATATTTTCTTGCAACAGCCCTTATCTTATCCGGTAGATCTTCATAACCTTTGACAGCTTTAAAAAAATCTGGATCAGTAAACTTATCAGATAGTATTTTTTCTTTATATTCATCAAAACCTTTAGTTCTTTTTTCTATAAAATCTTTGTTATACAACTCTTCTTCTAAAATAACCCTTGCGATCATATTAAGAACAAGAAGATTCGACTCAAAAGGAATAGAAAGATGGTAGTGGGCAAATTTTGATAAAGGAATTTTTCTTACATCTATTACGGCAAGCTCAGTTCCTTTTTTAACAACATCTATAATCCTGTTTGCAACAATAGGGTGGGCTTCTGTTGTATTAGAACCAATTACTATGATAAATTCTGAATTGTATATGTCATTAAAAGGATTTGTAGCGGCTCCTTCTCCGATTGTTGTTCTCATACCTTTCAAGGAAGGGGAATGGCAAACTCTAGCACAGTTATCTATATGAGGTGAGCCAATATATTCCCTTATAAATTTCTGAAATAGATAACTGCTTTCACAACTTGTTCTTGCTCCACCTATACCAGCAATTGCGTAAGGTGAGTATTTCTCTTTTATTTGGGATAATTTCCAGGCGACTACATCATAAGCAAAGGAAAAATCTGACTCGTAAAAATCTTTATCAAAATCCACTAATGATGGAAGCTGTTTTTTTATAAAATCAGGAAATAGCTTTAAATGTCTTTGTATGAATGATTTTTTTATTCTGGGTTTTTTAATTCTATAAGGTGAATATAAAAATTCCCAACCTTTTCTTCCTTTTATACATAGCTTTCCTTGACTAACCTCTCCTTCCTTTTTTGCAAAAGCTTTAATTATTTGTGAATCATCAAGCTCAAAGGATATATCACATCCTACACCACAATACGTACAAACTGTATCTAAAACCATAGACACTCCATAAACTATAAAATTCTAGTATTTGTGGTTAAAGTAATGTTACCTTTTTTATAACTACAGGGGCTATTGGGACATCAGGCATTCCTTTAACTGTAGAAGTTGGAATCCTTGCTATTTTTTCAACCACAGACATACCTTCTATAACTTTGCCAAAAACAGTGTATCCATACATATCAACAGCTTCTGGATCTCCATAATCCAGCCTGTAGTTATCAGACAGATTTATATAAAATTGTGATGTAGCACTATCTGGATCGGAAGTCCTTGCCATAGCAACAGTTCCTCTGAGATTTTTTAGACCATTTTTGGCTTCATTTTTTATAGGGGGATATGTTGGCACTTTGTAGTTTAACTTTTCATCAAAACCCCCTGTTTGAACAACAAAATTGGGTATAACCCTATGAAAAATAAGACCTTCATAAAAACCATCTTTTACATACTTCAGGAAATTTTCCACAGTTACAGGAGCTTTATCTGGATAAAGTTCTATTTTAAAACTCCCTATATTTGTTTCTATCTCTACTACAGGGTTATCCATTTTTACCTCCCCTGGTCTTTGCATAGCCTAATGCTCCATAAGCACCGCTAAACTCTCCAAGAGAAGCAAGTTTTATATCAACATCCCTAAAAGGAAGTGGAAAAGCTAAATGTTTTAGGTCTGATACAGCCATTTCTACAACAGCAGGGTAATGCTCAGGTATTCCACCAGCAAGAAGTATTCTATCAGGATTAAATACATGGAGAATATTCATAAGTCCATAAGCAAGATACTTTGAAAATTCTTCAAATGTTTCTAAAGCCTCTTTCTTTCCTTCATTTGCATAAAGAATAATTTCTGAAGAAGGTATATGCTTATCTGTTTTAAAAAAATATATTCTTTCAAGACCATAGGACGATACGTAAGCCTCCAAACATCCCTTCCTTCCACAGTGGCAAACCCACCCATTTTTATCTATGGTCATATGGCCTATTTCCATTGCAGAGCCAGAAATACCTGTTAGTAAAATACCATTTATTACCCCGCCACCACCTAAACCTGTACCAAGTGTCAGACATATGAGGATTTCAGAACCTTTCCCAGCTCCATACAAAAATTCCCCATAAGCAGCAAGGGTAGCATCATTTTCCACAAAAACAGGGATATTCAGTCTCTTTTCAAGCTCTTCCTTTATATTAAAGTTCTCTAAAGGTTTTATATTTGGGGAGTCTGTTATAATCCCAGATTTTTTATCAACAAGACCTGCTACAGCTACCCCTAAAGCTTCTGCTTGGTGGTTTTCAAATATTTCTACAATAGTTTCAAGAAGGGCTTCCCTATCCCCTTCTTCTACAATATCCTTCACAAATACTTTCCCAGTCTTTATTGGATCACCTTCATAGGCGTACTTTATAAAGGTACCGCCTATATCTATTCCAAGGAATGCCATCAGTTTCTCTCTTTTAACATTGCTGTTAAAATTTTCATCATTTCCGGCATAGCTTTAGGGTCTGTTCCTGTAATAATATTTCCATCTACCTCAACAGGCTTTCCTGTATATATAGCCCCGGCATTTTCTATATCATCCCTTATGGAGAAAAATCCTGTAACCCTTTTACCCTTTATTATTTTTGCAGAAATTAAAGCCCATGGACCGTGGCATATAGCAGCAACAATTTTCCCTTCATTATACATTTTTCTGATAAACTCTAATGTTTCTTTATCCCTTCTAAATCTATCTGGAGCGTAACCACCAGGAATAAAAACACATTCATACATGTCTGTATTGTCTGGATCTATTTTTTTACTTGCGTGGAATATCATCCCTTTTTTACCAACAAATTCTCCTATTCTTGGGGCAAGAACATCTACTATGTATCCTTCCTCCTTAAACCTGTAAAGGGGATAGATAAATTCTACATCCTCAACAAGATCTTCAAGTAAAATAGCTATTCTTTTCATGATTAATACCCCTAAAAAGTGTTTGTTTTATTAAGGTATAGAAGCTTTAAAGGGTTTATATATTTACCATAACGCTTTATCTCATAATGGAGGTGAACACCTGTAGCCCTTCCTGTTCTTCCTGCATATCCTATAATATCCCCTGCCTTTACAGGCTGATTTATACCTACCCTTTTATATGCAAGATGGGCATAAACTGTTTCAAACCCGTATTTATGTCTTATTATTACAACTTTTCCGTAACCCCTTTTCCAGCCAGAAAAGATAACTTTTCCATTTGCTGTTGCCCTTACCGGCTGTTTGTACCCTGCTCTTATGTCTATTCCTGAGTGGAATGCAGGTCTTTTATTAAAGGGGTCCTTTCTATAGCCAAATTTTGAAGTTACAACGCCGTAAAGGGGAACCCCAACAGGAATATCTGCCATCACGCTAACAAGCTTTTTTATAGATTTTTCAAGGGATTCAAAATAAATATCAGATGTTTTAACCTTATCAGCTGGAATAAACAAACCACCTTTAGGTTCAGGTATCTTTATTCTGATACCTTTCCTTTTTAAAAGCTTATTTGCCTTTTTTATCTTCTCCTCAATAAGTTTTATTTTCTCCAGCAAAGCAGTCCTTTCTTTTTTTAATGCCTCTATTTCCTGATCCTTTTCCTGTAATCTTTTTTCATAACTTGTTTTTAACTGCTCAACTTTAGACATTGTATTTATGGAAAGAAAAAGGGAAATACCAGCTATGAAGGAGACTATAACACTGTAAATTTTACATTTCATTAATATCTCTCCTTCAGAAGCTTAGCTGCTTCTTTTGCGTGGTATGTGATTATAATATCGGCACCAGCCCTTTTTATAGAAGTAAGTGTTTCCATCATAACCTTTTCTTCATCTATCCATCCAAGTTTTCCGGCAGCCTTAACCATAGAGTATTCACCGCTGACATTGTATGCTGCTACCGGAACATTAAAGTTCATTTTTAAATCACTAATGATATCAAGATAAGCTAAGGCCGGCTTGACCATAACAATGTCCGCACCTTCTTCTATATCATAGGAAACCTCTTTAAGGGCTTCCCTCCTATTTGCCGGATCCATCTGGTACGTCCTTCTATCCCCAAAAGCAGGAGCAGATTCTGCAGCATCCCTAAAGGGTCCGTAATATGCCGAGGCATATTTTGCTGAGTAAGCCATAATAGGAATATCTGTAAAACCTGCCCCGTCTAAAGCTTCTCTTATCGCTTTTACAACGCCATCCATCATTCCTGATGGGGCTACCATATCAGCCCCGGCCTTTGCGTGGGAAATAACCTGTTTTTTTGTATTTTCAAGGGTTAAATCATTATCAACATCATGATCACACAAAACACCACAATGTCCATGTTCTGTATACTCACAGAAACAAACATCTGTAATTACATAAAGTTGAGGATAATGTTTTTTTATAAATCTTACAGCTTTCTGTATAATCCCTTCTTCACTCCAGGTATCACTACCAACAGCATCTTTATTAGAAGGAATACCAAAAAGAAGAACAGCTGGAATACCTAAATTAACAACCTCATCAAGTTCTTTTTCTATCCTATCAAGGGAGTATCTGTAAATACCAGGCATTGAGGGTATCTCTACCTCTATATTTTCCCCATCTTCTATAAAAAGGGGATAAACAAAATCATCAACAGATAAACGGGTTTCCCTTACAAGCCTTCTTATATTTTCATTCTTTCTAAGTCTTCTTGGTCTGTGGATAGGGTAAGCCATAGCCTGAACCTCTTTTTTTATTGATTTTATTATACCCCGTCAAAAGGAATTTCTGTGAAAATTAATAGTTACAAAAGTTTCATATTATAATAATTTATTCTAATATCACAAAAGGAGGACAATCCATCAATGTATAAGGTTCTCGTTACTGATCATATATCTGACAAGGGTCTAGAGATATTAAATGCAGATCCTGATATAGACCTTGATTATCAACCAGAAATCCAGTGGGCAGAGTTACTGGAAATAATAAAGGATTACGATGCTATTATCACAAGAAGTAGAACACCTGTAAATGAAGAACTTCTCCAGAGGGCTGAAAATTTAAAAGTTGTAGGTAGAGCAGGGGTTGGTGTTGATAATGTTGACCTGGAAGCCTGCTCAAGAAGGGGTATTCTGGTTGTAAATACCCCAGGGGCAAACACAATAGGAGCTGCCGAACTTACAATGGCCCATATGTACGCAATTTTAAGAAAGCTCCATCTTGCCCACGAATCCATGATGAGGGGAGAATGGAATAGAAAAAAATTTATGGGAGAGGAGCTTGACGGTAAAGTTGTAGGTATAGTTGGCTTAGGGAATGTAGGCTCACAGGTTGCAATAAGATGCAAAGGATCAGGAGCTACAGTGATAGCTTATGATCCTTACATACCAAGGGAAAAAGGAGATAGATTAGGGGTTGAGCTTGTTGACACCCTTGAGGAACTTATAAAGCGTTCTGATATTATTACTCTCCACTGTCCTTTAACGGAAGAGACCAGGGGGATGATAGGTAGAAAGGAATTTGAAATGATGAAAGATGGGGTCTATTTCGTTAACTGTGCAAGGGGTGGTATTGTTGATGAAGATGCTATGTACGATTTTATGAAAAAAGGGAAATTTGCAGGTATAGGTTTAGATGTATTTGGAAAAGAACCCCCTGACGATAGAATAAGAAGACTATTTGAATTTCCAAATATAAGTTTATCCCCCCACATAGGGGCAAATACCTTTGAATCCCAGGATAAAGTAGCAATAAAAATTGCCCAGCAAGTAATAGCTGCCCTAAAAGGGGAGTTTGTAGAAGCAGCTGTAAATGCACCATTTACAGTAACTGAAGGATTTGAGAACATAAAAGCATTTTTACTTTTAGCTGAAAGGCTCGGAAGCTTTCTAACCCAGTATGCAGGAGGTAATTTTAAAGAGCTTAATATAGAGGTAAGGGGCGGCATATCTGAACATATTAAACCTATTGTTGCGTATGTTTTAAAAGGCTTTCTCTCACCAATATTAGACAGACCAGTAAATATAATAAATGCCCCATTCCTTGCTAAAGAAAGGGGAATAAAAGTTGTTGAATCTGTCAGGGAAGAAACAGAAATATTCAAGGATTTTATAAAAATCACAGCCAGGGAAAACGGAAAGGAGCACATTGTAGGAGGAACAGCTTTCTACGGACAGATACCTAAAATTATGCTTGTAGATGGATACTGGATAGATATAGACCCTGAAGGGGTTATTCTTATGTTTGAAAATAAAGATGTTCCTGGGGTCATAGCAAAAATTGGGGAAGTACTGGCAAGACACAATATAAACATAGCAGGATTTAGACTTGGAAGACTTGAAAAAGGAAAAATAGCCCTTGGAGCTCTGCAGGTTGACGACAGAATAACTGAACCGGTACTGGAGGAAATTAATGACATTCCTGAAATTTTAAAAGCTAAAGAGATAATTTTATAAAGGAGGCCGAGCGTGGCAGAGGAGAAAAAAATAAAACTGGCTATAGCAGGTGTTGGAAACTGTGCAAGTGCTTTAATCCAGGGAATTTACTACTACAAGGAAAAGCAGAATATTGAAGCTAGCGGTCTTATGCATGAAGATATAGGCGGATACAAACCCTGGGATATAGAGGTTGTTGCAGCGTGGGATATTGATGAAAGAAAAGTTGGATACGATGTATCAGAAGCTATCTTTAATCCACCAAACTGCACAACAGTTTTTCAAAGGGAAGTGCCACGACTTGGGGTAAAAGTAAGAAAAGGAAAAGTACTGGATGGTTTTCCTGAACACATGAAAAATTATCCTCCAGATCAGGCATTTGTAGTTTCCCAGGCAAGGGAGGATAGTGTTGATACTGTAGCCAAAGTTTTAATGGAAACAGGGGCTGATGTTTTAATAAACTACGTTCCTGTAGGTGCTGAGCAGGCTGCAAGGTACTATGCAGAAGCCTGCTTAAAAGCTGGAGTTTCATTTATAAACTGTATGCCAACATTTATAGTATCTGATGATGAATGGGCCAAAAAATTTGAAGCGGAAGGAATTCCAGTAGTAGGGGATGATATAAAATCCCAGGTAGGAGCAACAATTACCCACAGGGTTTTAACACAGCTTCTGCTGGACAGAGGGGTTAAACTTGATAGAACCTACCAGCTTAATGTAGGTGGAAATACAGATTTCCTTAATATGCTGGAAAGAAGCAGATTAAATACAAAGAAAAAATCTAAAACAGAGGCTGTAACGTCTTTAATCCCTTATGGAATAGATTCAAGAAATGTTCATATAGGACCTTCAGATTATGTTCCGTGGCTTAAAGATAAAAAGTTGGCTTTCATAAGACTTGAAGGAAGGCTGTTTGGGGATGTACCAATGAATATTGAGTTAAGACTTGAGGTTGAGGATTCCCCAAACAGTGCTGGAGTTGCAATTGATGCTATAAGATGTGCTAAACTTGCAAGGGATAGGGGAATTGCAGGTCCACTGTATTCTATATCTGCATACACAATGAAGCATCCTCCTATCCAGTACTCAGATTATCAGGCAAGACAGATGGTGGAAGAGTTTATAGCAGGAATAAGGGAAAGATAATCACAAAAAATTAACATTTGTTTATTAAAATAAAAACTAAAAAGGAGTTGTTTAATGGGGAGAGTGAATCTTTTTACAGGATTATTTTGTTTTTCTATTTTCTCGGTTGCTTCAGCCGTTCCCCTGTTAGACGGGGAAATATCTGCTGGTTATATCAAACAGTCCCCTTCTGGCTGGGTTCAGTACAAAGGGGATCAGGTTGATATCAAAGATGATCTAAAGATAGGTGATGAGGATTCTTTCTTTGTAAAGGCAAAGATTGAACACTTTATTCCTATACTTCCCAATATTTATCTTCAGTTTACAAAAATGAACTTCAATGGAGATGGTAGAGTAAAAAATGACTACACATTTGGAAATGTTACTGTTAGCGTTGACGATAGGGTAATAACAGATCTCAAGCTTGACCATTATGATGTTGGATTTTTCTACAACCTTCCCTTTTTAAACAGTATTTCTATTGGAACAATTGATGCCGAAGCAGGAATATATATCAGAGTTATTGACTTTAAGGCAAGGGTAGAAAATAAAACAAGAAATACTGTAGATGAAACATCAGCAACAGTTCCAATTCCTCTTCTTTATCTTGGTATCTCCATTTCTCCTTTTGGAAATGTCTCAATAAATGGGGAAGGAAAGGCTATTACATACGATGGAAACTATTACTACGATATTCAGGGGGAAGTAAGGTTTTATCCTATCAGCATTGGTGTAGGAAAACCTTTTGTATCTGCAGGCTACAGATACGAAAAATTAAAACTAGATGATATTGATGATACCTCAGCAGATATAAAAATAAAACAGCCTTTTATTTCAGCAGGATTTTCATTTTAAAAA
>CAZHWB010000112.1:0-6510 GCA_964536105.1 uncultured Aquificales bacterium
TTTAATTTAAAGAAAAAAACTGTTATAAACCTATCACATTTGTATATTTTTCCATCATATAAATATTGCCACTTCTACAATTTGCGTTTATTATTTATTTTAAATTGCAGAAAAGAATATTTTTCCAGATTCATATCATAATTTTTTCATAAAAACCGATTATAAAATTAAAAAATATTTAATTATAAAACAATAAAAACAAAGGAGGGCTATCATGGGGTTTATCTCTCTAAAGGAAGAACACACATCCAAAACACAAAATCAAAGGGAAGTAACAGTAAAACAGGAGGTTTCCATCAACAGTATATCTGATCTGAAAAATGTAGCTGATACCCTTATAGAAAAATCCCAGGAAGGACTTGAAGCTATAGAAAATCTCAAAGCTACTATGGAGCAAATCGCCGCCGCAGCAGAGGAAAGTGCAGGGGCAGCAGAAGAGAGCTTAAGTGCTGTTACGCAAATAAGACAAAACTCAAATTTTTTAAAGCAGGAAGCTATTGAAGTATCCCACGTTGTGGAAGACCTCCAGGAAGTCTTAAAAGCCCTTTCCCAGGACATAGAAGAATCTTCCCAGGGAATGGGAAAAACCGCATATGCTGCATCAAACATAGCTAAAAAAAGTGAAAAACTGTATGAAGCATCTAAAAATATAACAGATGCTGTTAATCTTATTACAAAACTAGCCAAAAAAACATCCCTCTTAGCATTAAATGCAGCAATTGAAGCGGCAAGGGCAAAGGAAAAAGGTAAAAGCTTCACTGTTATGGCATCTGAAATAAGAAGTATGGCTTCTAAGGCAAATAATCATACCCAGCTTATTAAGGAAATTGTGAATAACATACAGGACAGGATAGATACCATAAAAGACGGTATTTTAAGGGTTGAAAAGGAAATGAAGGATGCCTCAGATAAAACATCAACAGCGTCCAACAGTATGAAAGAGTTAATGGAATTTATGGATAAATTTATGAAAAAAACAGAAGATATGCTTAAAACAATAGAAAAAACAGTTAATGAAATAGAAACCTTAGAACAGGGAGCAGAAACCATTGCTGCAGCTGCAGAAGAAAGTGCAAGTGCTGTAGCCCAGGTAACAAACACAATAGGCATGCAGGTTCAATCCTTTTCCCAGACAAAAGAAGCTGCACAGATAATAAAAAATTTAGTTTCAAATGTAGAAAGTAATAATAGAGAGACATCAATCCATGAACTTGCAGCAGCATCTGAAGAACTGGCAAGTGCTGTAGATCAACTGGAAAATTCAATGGAACAGATTGTAGAGGCTTTAAACCAGATTGAACAGGCAGCTGAGATATCAAAAAATGATGCCGTTAAAAACAGCTACGTAGCAGAAAAATCTGTAGAATATATAAAACAGTCCAAAAACACAGTCTCAAACTTAAAAGATGATATCCAAAAGGTAGAAGAGGAATTCCAAAAAATAATTGATATTATCAAAAATGTAAAAGCTTCAGCACTAAATAACAGTAAAACCGCAGAAGAAAGGAAGATAGAACTAAATTATGTTAAATCAAAAATAAACTCCCTTAACAATACAATAAGGAAAATAGAGCTTGCCATCGTTCAAACAGCAGCACTATCAATAAATGGAGCAGTAGAAGCTATAAGGGTAGGGGAGCTTGGGATAGGATTTAGTGAAGTAAGTAATGACATAAGGGAACTTGCTATAACCTCGGAGGAAAATTTAGATAAAGTTGTGGCTATTATTGATGAAGTTCAGGAAGAAAACGATATCATTGCCGTAGAAATAAACAACATCATTTTAAATCAGGATAGGGAAAACGAAAAATTACAGAAGGTAGAAAGTGAACTTCTCAGACATAAAGAGAACATTACAAAGGTAAAGCAAAAGATAGAGATATTTTTAAAATCAATAGAAGAAATGCTTACAGCCCTTGAGCAGACAAAAATAGCTGCAGATCAGATTAAAGAAGCTGCCGAACTTTCCTACAAAAACACATCAGAAGCTAAATATGCTGCTTCCATAATACTAAATAAAACAAGAGAAATGAACACAGCAATAACAACAATTGCTTCTTATACAAACAAACTCATATAAAAGGGTAAGAAAATGAAAAAGATAAATATACTTGAATTTTCAATAGGAAATAATCTATTTGGACTAAGAACAGAACATATAAAAACAATTTTTGAAATAGAAAATATGAAGGATCTCCCTTTGGCCCCAGATTACATATACGGGGTAACAAACCATAACAAACAAATATACCCCCTTGTGTGTTTTGAAAAATTACTTGAATTATCAGATAACTGTAAAGATGTTATAGGAAGAACAGCCATTGTTGTTAACATAGATAACAAACATTATGCCCTTGTTGTTGATGAGATTCATAAAATACAGGAAATAGAAAAAACAGAAAGCAGTGATGATGTAATAAATTTTTATAATTTCCAGGGAACTGTTTTAGAAGAGATCACCCCCAGCTTTTTAAAAAGAAGGATTAATATGCCTCCCCTTAAACAGGATATATTACATGAATCCTTTGAAAACACAACAGCAAGAAAAGATGACGAAAGTAGCATACTCATATTCAGAATTGGAGAAAAAATACTTGGTATTCCAACAGATGTAGTAAAGAAGGTAGAGCATACAGAAGATTTAGAAAAAACACACCTAAAAGAGGAAAGCTGGATAAATGGCATTTACTTAATAAGGGATATACCTGTAAAGGCAGGTAATATAGCTAAACTGCTTGATATAAAGCAACAAAAAACAGAATATCTAATAATCCTTGAAGAAGAAGGTCGGTATTTTGGATTTGAAGTAGAAGAAATTATTGATCTAATCACCGTTAAAACAAAATCCATAAAAAAAGGAAACGGCGCCAACAGACTTATAAAAGATTTGGTTTTACATAACAACAAAATAATACCCATTATTTCCAGCACCTTTATAAAAGAAAGCTTTCAAAACCACGGACTAAAGGTAAATGTTAAAGATAAAGAGTCAAATGAAACTAGAGAGGAAATAGATATCCTTGTATTCAGATTAGGAGATGATCTTTTTGGTATCAAAATGGAAAATATACATGAAGTTCTTGATTTTGATGATGTTTATATAAGCAATTATCCTACAGAGATAGATGAAATAGAGGGGCTTATAGCAACAGGGAAGGAGTCTTTATTTCTTATAACTTTTGAAAAGTACCTTAGTAAGAAAATAAATCCTCAAAAAATACTAATAATAAAAGAAGAAAATTTAAAAATTGCTTTATCCGTTACAGATATTGAGGATATTCTGTCTGTTCCTAAAAATAACTTTGCAGAGTTTGAAACCAATAAGCTGTTTGTTAAGGGAGTTGTAATAGATAAAAGAAACAATCTGATAAACGTAATAAATCCTACATGGATACTGTATAAATACAAAAAAGAATACTCAGGCTAAAGGGGGAGTCAAGTTGGATGTAGTTCAAAAACATACATTAAAAAATCTAAGGGATTTTTTAAGTAATAAGTACGGGATATACATAGATGATGATAAATTGATAACTGTTTACAAAAGAAAGATACATAAGATACTGCAAAAGTTTGGGTATAAAGATATAAACAGGTTTTACAGGGACGTTCTTCTAAATAAAAACAAAAAGGCTATTGAAGAGCTGATAAATACAATAACAGTTAATGAGACATACTTCTTTAGGGAAAAATATCAGTTTGATACCCTTATTAAACATGTTATACCTGAGTTAGATAAAATTCGTCCATCTACAGAAACAATAAATATTCTCAGTGCTCCCTGTTCTTCAGGGGAAGAAATTTACAGTATAGCTATATACCTGTTAGAAGAGGGGAACTTCATAAGAAAAAGGGATTTTTTATTACTTGGTATAGATATAGACACAAACGCAATAAAAAAGGCAAAAGACGGTATTTTTCAAGAAAGAAGTTTAATTAAACTTCCAGAAAAAATTGTGCAGAAGTATTTTAAAAAAGAAAAAAGACACTACAAAATTACCGATTATTTAAGGAAATCTGTAAATTTCAAAGCCGTAAATATTCTTGACAGAAAAAGTATGGAAGAATTAGGAAAGTTTGATGTTATTTTTTGCCGAAATATGCTTATCTATTTTGATGAGAAAAACCGGAAAGAAGTCCTTTCTATCTTTTATGAAATATTAAAAGAAGAAGGGTATTTATTTTTAGGCCATGCAGAAAGGGTACCTGAAGATCTTGGATTTTTTAAAAGGATAAAATTAGGGGAAAGTTATTTATATAAAAAAGAGGTATAGAAAGGATGGACATATCTTTACACACCGTCCCACTAAGTGAATGTATAAATAACGAACTATTTTTTGATGGAAATGTGTCTGTTTTCTTTTTAAAGAATGATCTTAAATGGAGCATAGAGGATATAAGTCCAAATATTGAGCATTTTATCGGTTATTCAAAAAAAGAACTTCAACAAAAAAATACAGGCTTTCTGGACCTTTTACACAAAGAAGATATAGATAAAATACTGAATGGATTTAAAAAAACATTAAAAGAAAACAAAAAAACATGGACTTCAAAGCAGATAAGAATTTTAAAGAATGATGGATCATTTTTATGGATAGATGCAAAATTTTTTTTAATAAAAGATAGTAAAAACAGAGTTGTTTATATTATAGGGTATATGGTAAACATTTCTAAGGAGATTGAAGAAAAAAATCTACTGGGAACAGTAACAGACCTTGTTCCTGTAGGAATATATCTTTATGAAAATAATAAGCTCATTTATATAAATAAAAAAGCTGTTGAAATTTCCGGATACAGTGAAGAAGAGATTAAAAATTCCGATTTTATAAAATTTGTTTACCCAGAGGATAGGCCTTTTATTGAGAAAATACTAAAGATGAGGAAAATAGGTCTAAAAGATATCCTCAGCTACAGAATAAGAATAGTAACTAAAAATGAAAAGATAAAATGGATACAGATAACCTCAAAAATCATATTTTATGAAGGGAGATTTTTAGGGATTGGTATAGTACAGGATATAGATAAAATAATCCAGCTTGAACTGGCAAAGGAACTTCTGCAGAAAATAAACAGGGCAATGGTAGGCTCATCAAATAAATTTACCCTTATTAAGTCTGTATGTGATGTATTTAAAAACTTTGGAAACTTTAGGGGTATTTTGGCCTGCAAAGTAGAAAATAGACGGCTTATTCCTATATACCGTATAAGCAAAAACAACTTTTTAAACAGTATAGACTGCAAGGAAATTCCGGAACTGGAAATATTTAACAAAAATGATTTACTTTACATACCAGATATAGGTAAGTTAAAAAATTATTTAAAGTGGAAAATAACAGCCCTTTCCAACAAAACCAATTCCCTGATAGTCCTTCCGATAAAATACGATGGGGAAATCAAATTTGTTATTTCCCTTTATATAGAAGAAAAAAACTACTTTTCAAAGGATGTCCTGGAGGTTTTCAGCGAAATAGCCAAAGATATATCCTTTGGGTTAAGCTACATAAAAAAAGAAGAAGATCTTTTTTTTAAGGAATTTTATGACTCTTTAACAAAAATAGGAAACAGAAACTATTTTATAAATAATTTAAAAAAATACATAAAGAAGAACAGAAGTTTTTATCTTATTATACTTGATATTTACAACTTCAAATATCTAAATGAGAAATTCGGAAAATATTTAGGGGATAAGATTTTAAAGGAAGTAGCAGCAAATCTTGATAAAAATTTAAAGTATGAAAATATATTCAGGATTGGAAATGATGAGTTTATGATAATATCCACATCTGAAGATATATACACCCTTATAGAAAAAATAAGAGAAATATTAAAAGAGATAAGAATAGAAAATACAAAATTAAAATTAGATTACAACTTAGGTATTGTTAAGTATCCAGATGACAGTAAAGAGATAAACGATCTTATATTAAAGGCAGAAAGAACATTAGAGATTGCTAAAAAAAGCGGTAAAAATGAGGTTGCATTTTTTGATAAAAATAAATACGAACTTGTAAAACAAACCATATACCTTGAGGAAAAATTAGAACAGGCTATAAAAAATGACGAGTTTGTGCTGTATTTTCAACCTATTGTATCTGTAAGGGACAGCACCATAAAAGGATTTGAAGTTCTTATTAGATGGATAGACCAAAAGGGAAATGTTATAAATCCCTCCCAGTTTATTCCCATCGCTGAAAAAACAGGCCAAGCTAAGGAGATAGATATTCTGGTAATAGAAAAACTTATAAATCTGTTAAAAAAAATACAGAATAAGAGCATTCTTGTTCATGGGAAAAGAAAGCCAAAAATAATCCCTGTTAAAAATCTAAGATTTTCTGTAAATATAACCCCAAGCCATATTGGGGAAATTTACAGCTATCTAAAACAGATAAGCAAAAACGAAGAAATTAAATCACTAAAAAAACATATAACACTTGAACTTACAGAAAGGCAGTCATTAGAAATTTATACAGAAAGGAAAAATATAAACAGATTGAGAAAAATGGGATTTAAAAT
>CAZHWB010000113.1:0-2586 GCA_964536105.1 uncultured Aquificales bacterium
TTCTCCTCAGATGAAAGGAGTAGAGATAAAGAAGGAAGATGTTCCTTCTATGGTTGATGAGATACCTTTACTTGCTTTAGTTGCAACACAGGCAGAAGGGGAAACTGTTATAACAGGAGCAGAAGAATTAAGGGTAAAGGAAAGTGATAGGATAAAGGCTGTTGTGGAGAATTTAAAAAGAATAGGAGTTGAGGTTGAAGAGTTAAAAGACGGCATGGTTATAAGAGGAAAGCAAAAAATAAAGGGAGGCATTATAGACAGCTTTAATGACCACAGGATTGCAATGGGATTTTCTATTTTAGGCCTTATTTCAGAGGAAGGAATAACTATAAAAAATGCAGATTGTGTATTTATATCTTATCCAAATTTCTTTGAAGATTTGGAAAAAGTTGTAAAACATTAGAGGTAAACTATGAACTACATAAAAGCAGACCTTTTTTCCCATATACTGGAAGGTAAAAGGCTGTCTGAGGAAGATGCCCTTTATCTTCTAAAAGAAGGGGACCTTCTAACCCTTGGAAAACTTGCTGATTTTGTAAGGAGAAAAAAACACCCTGAAAATATCGTAACATTCGTTGTTGATAGAAACATAAATTACACAAACGTATGTGTAGCCGGTTGTAAGTTCTGTGCCTTTCAGGAGAAAAGGAACTCTCCAAACGCCTATGTATTAGAATATGAAGAAATTTTCAGAAAAATACAGGAACTTGTTGACTGGGGTGGAACAACCCTGCTTATGCAGGGGGGATTAAACCCAGATTTACCCCTGTCCTTTTATGTGGAGCTTTTCAGGGAAATAAAAAAGAGATTTCCATCCATACAGATACATTCCCTATCTGCGGCGGAGATCCTTTATATATCTAAACTGGAAAAAATCCCAACAAAAGATGTATTAAAAATCCTCCATGATGCAGGTTTAGATAGTTTACCTGGGGGAGGAGCTGAGATCCTTTCAGATGAGATTAGAAAGGAAATTTCTTACGGAAAGGTATCTACCCAGCAGTGGCTTCAGGTCCACAGGGAAGCCCACGAACTTGGAATGAAAACAACCGCTACAATGATGTTTGGACATATAGAAAAACCTGAACATATTGTTGAACATCTGTCCCATATAAGAAACCTTCAGGAGGAAAGCCTTAAAAAGGGTAAGGGGTATTTTACTGCCTTTATTCCGTGGACCTTCCAGAAGGGGGGAACTCAGCTTGATCACGTAGAAACTGCAACTACCGTCTGGTATTTGAAAGTGCTGGCTGTTTCCCGTTTATTTCTTGATAATTTTGAGAATATTCAGGCTTCCCATGTAACCCAGACAATGAAAGTAGGTCCTGTAGCCCTTCATTTTGGGGCAAATGACCTTGGAAGTACCATGATAGAGGAAAATGTCGTTGCATCAACAGGATGGAAAGTTGCAGCTCCAAAACCTGAAAAAATGGCCGAAATAATAAGAAAAGCTGGTTTTAAGCCAGCCCAAAGGGATACATACTATAGAATAGTTAGACACTTTTAAGATTGCACAAAAAATATGCAAAGTTAATTTTTACTAACAGACTTTTATAAAAGTCTTCATTTTAATAGGTTTTTGCTTTTGCGTTGACTAAAAAAACCTGTTATCTCAAATACTTGTGTCCATTTGACGGCCACTATATATAGTGCTTAAATTTATAGAACCACTATATCTTGTGTTTCTTTAAGGAGGGACCGGCCATGAAAAAATTAGGATTTATAGGAAAAACATCTGTAAGGGATAATATTAGATTATCGGAAAATCCCAGATATCCTGTATTTAAGGATATATATACAAAACAGAAAAAGGCTGTCTGGTTTCCTGAAGAACTGAATATACAGCAGGATGTTTTAGATTATAAATCGCTTACACCTACAGAAAAAGATCTGTTTGACAGTGCAGTTGGTTATTTTGCCTCCTCTGAGCTTCTGGTTCAAAATGTTTTAGGAAATGGTTTTTTTCCTGTTTTAACAGATCCATACGCAAAAATGAGCTTCTCTACACAGATGTTTATGGAGAATATACATTCTGACTTTTTTGAAATAATCCTAAACAGCTTTGAGATGGATAGAAAAAGAGTTTACAACATAACACTGGAAGACAAACTTTTACATGAGAAGCAGGAACTTATAATAAGGGCCGTTGATAGAATAACTTACGGAAAAGCTGATCCTGATACACTAGAAGGAAAAAAGCAGATTTTAACGGCAATTCTTCTAAACAACATTATCCAGGAAGGGATGTTTTTCTATTCCGCTTTTGCCCATTTCTTTGCTATGAAAGATACAGGAAAGATGAAAAATGTTGTTTCTGGAGTTGAGCTTGTTTTGATTGATGAATCTTTACACCTACAAAACGGCATAGAGGCTATACTGACTATTGTTGAAGAGAACCCAGAAATTGTTGATGATGAGAAGTTTGTTGATAATATACAGGAAACTATTATAGATGCTGTGGAGTTGGAACTTAACTACCTGAAAACAAAATTTGGTGGAACAACAATCTTTGGAGTATCTTACAAAGAACTTGAGAAATATATGAAGTATATAGCAGACAGGAGACTAATAGAACTTGGATTTGAT
>CAZHWB010000114.1:0-9392 GCA_964536105.1 uncultured Aquificales bacterium
ATGACTTAGGTGCTCATGAATGGACTTACAGAAACGTTCCATTCTATCAAGATACATTTGAAAAGTAATTCTCATCCACTCTCCCTTCTTCTTGCCCTCCCTTCTGGGAGGGTTTTTTATTTTATATCTTCTATTTTTACAACTTTTCCTTTTTTCTCTATATATTCAAGGAGCTTTTTATATATATCACTTGATGATAAAGTTTTAGAATCTCCTACAATAATTAGTTTTCTTTTAGCCCTTGTTAATGCTACATTTAATCTTCTTATGTCATCTAAAAAACCAATTTCTTCATCAGGATTTGAACGAACAAGAGATATAATAATTACTTCTTTTTCCCTTCCCTGGAAACCATCTACCGTTTTTATCTCAACATCTGTTATAAGTTTTTTTAGATATTCCTCATGATCTTTGTATGGGGTTATTATCCCTATATCTTCTGTCTTTACTCCTATTTCTTTCAGAGTATCTACTATTTTTTTTACAATTTGGGCTTCTTCTGGATTGTATTTTGATTTACTTCCTTTTTTTTGTTTTTCAAGGAACCTGCCGTGGGTATCTATAAAAACTATAGGTGTGTCATCGGTTATAGGGTTGTCCCCTATTCTTTGGGTAATATCAGATAGTTTTATATCTTTCACATTTTCATCTGATATAAGTAAATTTTCATAAAATTCCTGGGATGGGAACTGTTTTATAACTTCATTCATACGATACTGGATCTTCAGCATGTAAGATACATCTGGATACAGTTTTATAAATCTTTCAAACATAGTGAAAGATAGAGGTTTTGCATCAGGATGTAAGACGGTTGGAGGAAGCTGTTTATGGTCTCCGGCAAGTATGATTTTTTCAGCTTTTATTACAGGTATAAGACAACTGGGTTCTGTGGATTGGGAAGCTTCATCTATAAAAACTACATCAAAGTAATATTCCAGGAGATATTCACTTCCGCTTCCTGAATTAGTAGCACAGACAACTTCAGAAGAAGAAATAATATCCTGCACAATTTCTTCTTCTATTTTTCTCTTTTCCTCAAGTAGTTTTTTTATTTCTTTTTGGATTCTTATCCATTCTGCCATACTTTTCAGTGTCTCTATTTTGTGTCCTCTGACCTTTTTTCCACTTTTTGCGTACTTTGTTATCTGCTGATAAGATAACCCTCTCCTTCTTTGGGGAGTAGGTTTTAAATACCCTTCCTGTAATCCTTTAAATTTGTTTATTTTCTTTTCTATCTGTTTTATCTGCTGGTATTTTGGATGTTTTTCGGCTTTCGCATCTAGAGAGATTTCAAGGAGTTCTTTTTTTAATCTTGCTGGATGTCCTATCCTTACAACGTTTACGTTATTTTTTATCAGTCCTTCCACTATATTATCTACAGCTGTGTTGCTATCTGCAGTAGCTAAAATTCTTTTTCCTTTTTTTATATGTTGAATTATCGCTTCTACAAGTGTGGTTGTTTTTCCTGTTCCCGGGGGACCGTGGATAAGAAAAAGTCTATCGCTACAAACAGCTTTTCTTACTGCTTCTTTTTGATGTTGGTTTAAATTTTCATTTACAAATGATATATCCTCTTCGCATGTATCTGGATTTCCATGTCCAAGGATGATATCTTCAGGATACAGGGAGTATCCTTTTTCAAAGAATTCTAATGCTCCAAGCATTCGTTTAAATGTTATGTCGTTAACATAAAGATCTATTCTCCACTTTTTTCCGGAGGGCAGTTTTTGGGAAAAAACCACCGTTATAAACTTATTTCCCTTTTCAAAAACTGTTCCTTCAATGCCGTCTTTTAAAGGATCTTTTCTACTGACTAAAACAACATCTCCAACATTTATCTGGTGATCCGGCATATCTTCCCTGTAGAACCTGTAGACGTGAAAATCCCCGATAATCTCTCCTATATAAACAGCCTTTAATGATAGTAATGCTCTACCTTTTTTTTCCCGTTCTTTTCCTGAAAGATTTAAAATTTCATTGAGATGAAACTCTTTCTCTGCATCCCTTTCCAGTTCTATATAAAAACTCCAGTAGTCTGTGTACTCAAATTTATCTTTAAAGGTTAATTTCATTACTCCTCCTGATTCAATTTCTATTTTTCTTTTTTGGAAAGAAGCCAGTAAACTATTCCAAGGGAAAGAATGATAGCTCCATAACTGAGAAGTTGCAGATATTTCTCTGCAGATAGGGAAGCTATAAGAATTTTCCTGATCATTGCAGCAAGGGCTACACCTATAAACGCACCAATGGCAAAACCACCACCTTTAAGGTGCTTTATTTCTTCCTGCATAAGCTCTGAAACTGCCCATAGTATTAGTAATGTTCCCAGTGTAGTTATAATGGCTTTATCAAATGGTACTAGACCAAATATCATCTGATAAATATCAAAAACAAATAAACCTAAAACAAAAAATGAAACAAGAATTAAAGCTCCAACTAAAGCAAAATCAAGCATATCTGCAAATTTACGTGATATTGAATACAGGGCCTGTTCAAAGGCTGTCATTTCCTCGTATCTGCTTAATTCCTCCTCTCTGTACGCAAGGGTAAGAACATCAAGGTTTATATCTAAGAGTTTTCCTATAGAAGAAACAAGTTGATTTCTTTCTTCTGATAAGCCAAACTCTTTGTTTATTTTTTCAATAAAGAATCTTCTTATAAAGTTAAAAGAGGCATTTACATAGTGGGTTGGTAGTCCTATTTCAACATGTTTTTCTCCAATTCTGTGGAGTTTTAGAAAATAGCTGTAGTCGTATTTTCCAGAAAATAGATCAAAGTACCATTCTTTTACTTTTTCCTGATGTCTTTTTACTATTTCTTCTGAATTCAAAAATTTTTTTGCCTGGGGAAAACGCAGTATAAATTTATAAAATTTTTCTATAAATTCATCGGCATATTTAATCATTACAGGTTTTAACTTCTGTATATTTTTAATATCTTTCTCACTGAATTCAAAATCTTTTTTTATTTGTTCAAAATCTACAATTTCAAAACGTTCACTTTTTTCCATATTTATCTCTCCAATATTGTTATGCTTTCTATATGATAAGTCTGGGGGAACATATCAATAAGTTTTATAGATTTTATTGAAAATCCTCCTTTTATAAGTAAATTTAAATCCCGTGCTAAGGTGGAAGGATTACAGGAAACATAAATAATTTTTTTAATATATGAACCTTCATTAATTTTCTGTATTATTTTTCCACTTAAGCCTGTTCTTGGGGGATCAAATATCACAGCATCAGGTTTTAGTTCCTCTAAAAATTTTATCCCTTTTTGGCTTTCCATATGGAAAAATTTTGCGTTTTTTAAATGGTTTAATTTTCTGTTATGGTTTGCATCCTGAACTGCAAAAGGATTTGATTCTATCCCTACTACTGTTTCAACATACTTTGCTACAGGTAAGGATAGTGTTCCTACGCCACTATAAAAGTCAATAACCTTTTTATGATTTGAATCTTTAAACTCTTCTTCAATTTATCTTATAAGATTTTTTATCTGAAATCTATTTACCTGGAAAAAGCTATCTATTGACACCCTATAAGTTAAATCTTCCACTTTTTCAAAGGCATATATATTTCCAATTGTAAATAATCTTTCTGGAAATCCCTGGGAATTACTTTTGTATATACCTACACCTTTTATATTTGGAGATAGGAAACTTTTTAGATGTTTTAGTCCTAAAGGAAATCTTTTTATCCTTTTTGGATATATAAATTTTACAAGCATTTCATCTAAATTTGATGAGTATAGGTGAACTTCAATAGGTTGGAACGTTAAATAAGGGAGAATTTCTTTTATTCCTTGAAGAGCCTTGTTTAGATCTTCCTTAAGGAGATAGCAGTTATCTATATTTATAACTTCCTTACTTTCTTTTTTGAAAAAGCCTACCTTTTCCCCTTTTATCTTTATCTGGGTTCTATTTCTATAGAAAAACGGATTTTCTGAGGGGATAAATTTTTCAATTTTAGGATGGTTTATTTTACCTATCCTTTCCAATGTCTCTGTAAAAATATCTTCCTTTATTTTTAGCTGTTTTTCATAGGGAATGTGCTGATAATCACATCCTCCACAATACGTAAAATATTTACATATTGGTTCAATTCTTTCTGGGCTTTTTTGCAGAATTTCCTCTAAGGAACATTCTATAAAGCTTTTTTTTTCTTTTTTAATGCGAACTTTTACAATTTCCCCTGGTAAAACATAAGGAACAAAGCATGTTTTATCATTTAATTTTCCTATGCCTTTTCCACCATATACCAGTTTTTCTACTTTTACTTCCATCTTTTCCCCTTTAAACAAATCCTTTGTTTGCAAGACTTGTATAATCTTTTTTTCCTACAATAATATGATCTAGTAATTCAAAACCCATTTCTAAAGAGAGTTTGGATATGTTTCTTGTAAATTGGATATCCTCTTCAGACGGCTTGCTGTCTCCCTCTGGATGATTATGGACTAATATTATTCCGTAGGCATTTAATCTTATACCATGATAAAAAATATCTCTAGGTTTTGCATTTAAAATATTTAATGATCCTATAGTTACAACTTCAAATCCCAGCAGCTGATTTTGGGTATTTGTATATATACAGATAAGTTTTTCCTGTCTTTCCTTATGTAAAAATTTAACCAGCTGGTACACATCAGAAGGACTATTTATAAAGATTTTATCCTCATCCTCTTCAATTCTTCTGGCTATTTCAATGATAGAAAGGATCTGAAGTGCTTTAGCTTTTCCTATTCCTTTTATTTTTAAAAGTTCTTCCAGGGATACCTGTTTTAAATCTTTTAGTGTCCTCCCCTTTAAAATGAGATCTGCAAGTCCTAATACGTTGAGATCTTTTGTTCCCTGTCCCAGGGAAAGGGCAAGTAGTTCACTATCTGATAAGCTTTTTATACCATGCTTTAGGGCTTTTTCCCTTGGAAGAAGATCTTTAGGTAGTTCTTTGATCTTTTTTTTATATATCAGTTTTTGGAATTTCATAATATCTCCACAGATATTTTTTACAATACATTAAATTGTTAGTATATTATATCCCTGCTTTAAATTAGATATTACAAGGAGAGAAGATGTATATAAAGTATGTTGATGATATTTTAGAAGTTGCATATCTAGCAGGAGAAAAAATTCTGGAGATATATAACTCTACTGGGGATATAGATGTAGAGTATAAAAAGGATAACTCACCAGTAACTTATGCAGATAAAGAAGCCCATAAGATCATACAAAAAAATCTTGAAAAGATATTTAGTATTCCTGTTTTAAGCGAAGAAGGAAAAGATATACCTTATAATGTAAGGAAACATTGGGAGTATTTTTGGCTTGTTGATCCATTAGATGGGACAAAGGAGTTTATAAAAAGAAATGGTGAATTTACTGTTAATATTGCTTTAATACATAATAGTAAACCAATATTTGGGGTTGTTTATGCCCCAGCAAAAAATATTTTTTATTTTGGAGGTGAAGAATTAGGATCATATAAAATGTCCAGTGGAAAAAAAGAATCCCTTCCATCTACTTCACAAAAAGAGTCTATTACCGTTGTTGTTACAAAATCCCATATGAATGAAGAAACAAAAGAGTTTTTAGAAAAGTTGAAAAAACATTTTGGTAGCATAAACTCAATTTCTATAGGATCTTCTTTAAAAATATGCCTTGTTGCAGAAGGAAAAGCCGATATATATCCAAGGATAGGTCCTACTATGGAATGGGATACAGCGGCAGCCCACGCTGTTTTAAATGCAGCTAACGGAAAGATAGTAAAATATAATGGAGAGGAAATAAAAAATCTTTATAATCTGCAGGAGCTTAACTACAATAAGGAGAACTTGCTAAACCCCTATTTTATAGCATTTAAAAAAGATGTATTTTGAGATTATTGTTGTTCTTATTGTTTTAGTTTTTCTTGTTATAGGTTTATACAAAGAGTTTTTTCATCCGGCAGCTTTATTTCTTTTTGGGGTAACAATATTTGTCGTTTTCGGCATACTAACACCAAAGGAAGCCCTGTCAGGTTTTTCCAATGAGCAGATTGCAACAATAATTTTATTGTTGCTTGTCAGTAATACCATTCAAAAGGTAGGAATTATAAATTTTTATTTTTCCAAGTTTTTAAAAGAAACCCTTAGCTACAAGTCTTTCCTGAAAAGGATGTTTCTTTCTGTTTCTACGTTATCTGCTTTTTTGAATAATACTCCTATAGTTGCTTTACTTATTCCATATGTGTATGAATGGAGTAGAAAAAGGCATATTTCTCCATCTAAACTACTTATTCCCCTGTCTTTTGCTGCTATACTCGGAGGAACTATAACATTAATCGGAACTTCAACAAATCTCCTTATAAATGGATTTTTATTGGAAAATAATCTTAATCCTTTTGAACTTTTTGATTTTGCCTATGTTGGTATTCCTGCAACATTAATAGGATTTTTTTATATATACTTTTTAGGAAATAAGCTTTTACCAGAAAGAAAAGATATTTTAGACAGTTTCCTGGAAAAAAAGAAGGAGTATTTAGTTGAAACATTAATTAAAAAAGGCTCTCCTTTAATAGGAAAGAATATTAAAGAGGCAAATTTAAGAAATCTAAAAGGTCTTTTTTTAGTAGAGGTTATTAGAAAAGGGAAAAAAATATCCCCTGTTTCCCCTTCCGAAATACTTGAGGAAGATGACATCCTGATTTTTGCTGGACAAACAACATCTGTAGTAGATTTAGTATCATCCTTCAAAGGTTTATCCCTCCCGGAAGCCTGCATTGTTAACGAGGAAAAGGTGGATATTGTTGAAGTTGTAATATCTAATAACTCTTCTCTAATTAATAAAAAAGTAAGGGATACAGATTTCAGAGCAAAATATGATGCGGCTATTATAGGTGTTCACAGAAATGGAGAAAAACTTAAAGGCAAAATAGGTGAAATTGTACTTAGACCTGGAGATTTACTTTTACTTGTTACAGGAAAAGATTTCTGGAAAAGGGTAGAAGATACAACAGATTTTTATATTATTTCTAAGGTAAGAGAACTCTACAATATTGATCTAAAAAAGGGAAATCTCATTTTAGCTGGTTTTATTCTTATTATTATCCTTTCTGCTTTAAAGATTGTTCCTCTTTTTGTAGGTTTGCTTACCTTTATATCTGTTCTTGTTATTTCTAAAATAACAACATATGCAGAAATAAAGAAGGGTATAGATGTAAATCTTATTATTATTGCAGCTTTATCAATAGCAATAGGAAAGGCTATAGTTTCCTCGGGAATGGCTGATTTCCTTGCTCTTAATTTAATAAAACTGTTTTCCCCGGTAGGTGTTATAGGGGCATTAATTGGGGTGTATCTTTTAACTAATATTCTTACAGAGTTTGTGACCAATGTGGCCGCTGCTTCTATAGCTTTTCCTGTAGCTATTTCAACGGCAAATCATCTATCTTTAGATTATGTTCCCTTTGTTTTGGCGGTAGCCTACGGTGCGTCAGCAAGTTTTTTAACACCTATCGGTTATCAAACAAATCTTATGGTGTATGCTGTAGGAAACTACAGATTTAAAGATTTTATAATAGTAGGATTGCCTTTAAGTTTTATTTATGGAATATTATGTATCCTTATCTTAAAACTTTTGTATTTATAAGGGGAGGTTTTAATGGGTATTGATAGCAGGCATGTCATTCCCCATAAAGGAAATATAACAAAAAGGGACAGACAGAGATTAAAAGGTCATAAATCAGCAATTTTGTGGTTTACAGGTTTATCTGGAAGTGGTAAATCTACATTAGCACACGCCTTAGAAGAAAAGTTATTTGAGATGGGAATACATACATATGTGTTAGATGGGGATAATATAAGGACAGGACTAAACAAGGACCTTGGTTTTTCTCCAGAAGATAGGGAGGAAAATATAAGAAGAATTGGAGAAGTAGCTAAATTGTTTGTAGATGCGGGTATTATCACATTGACAGCTTTTATCTCTCCATATAGAAAAGATAGAAACTTTGTAAGAAATCTTGTTGATGAAGGGGAGTTTATAGAAATATATGTTAAATGCCCTTTAGAAGTTTGCGAACAAAGAGATGTTAAAGGTTTATACAAAAAAGCAAGGGAAGGAATTATAAAAAACTTTACAGGAATAGATGATCCATATGAGGAGCCAGAGAAACCGGAGATTATAGTAGAAACAGATAGGGAAACGGTGGATGAAAGTGTAAACAAAATTCTTTCTTTCTTAAGAGAAAATGGTTATCTGGAGGTTAAAGATGCTTAATCCCCATGGTGGAAAGTTGGTAAATAAAATAGCTACAGATGAGGAGAAGAAAGATCTTTTAGATAAAGTTAAGACATTAAAAAAATTAGTAATAGCAGATAGATATGTGAGCGATTGTGAAATGATAGCTAATGGTGGGTTTTCTCCATTAGACGGTTTTATGACTAAAGAAGATGCCGAGGAGGTCATAAATAATATACATCTTAAAAATGGATTACTCTGGTCTATTCCGATAGTTCTACCTATAGATGAAGAAATATTTAATGGAATAAAAATAGGTGATGAAATTGCTCTATACGATAAAAATGATAGACCTATAGCGATAATGGTAGTAGAAGATAAATTCAATTTAGATCTGGAAAATTACTGTAAAAATGTGTTTAAAACTACTGATACAAATCATCCTGGGGTTCGGGTTGTAAAAAGTGCAGGAAATAATTTTATAGGTGGTGAAATCGTTAGACTTTTAAACAGGCCTATAAGGGAGGGGATTGATGAAAAATACTATTTGGATCCAGCTCAGGTAAGGGAAAATATAAGGAAAAAAGGTTGGAAGAAAATTGTTGCATTTCAAACAAGAAATCCTATCCACAGGGCCCACGAATATATAATAAAGGTTGCACTTGAACCTATGGATGGTGTTATGATTCATCCACTGGTGGGAGAAACAAAACCTGATGATATACCAGCTGATGTTAGGATGAAATGTTATGAGGTTTTAATAGATAACTATTTCAATAAAGATAAAGTTCATCTTTCTGTTTTACCTGCATCTATGCATTACGCAGGTCCAAGGGAAGCTATCCATCATATGCTTATGAGAAAGAACTATGGAGCAACACATATGATTATAGGTAGAGACCACGCTGGAGTGGGAGATTATTATGGAACATATGAAGCCCAGGAATTTGTGGAACAGTTTGTAGAGGAACTAGAAATACAGCCTTTAAAGTTTGAACATTCCTTTTACTGTACAAAATGCGAAAATATGGCTTCTTCCAAAACATGCCCCCATCCAAAGGATTACCACATTCATTTAAGCGGAACAAAGGTAAGAGCAATGTTAAGAGAAGGCAAAAGGCCACCAAAGGAGTTTTCAAGACCTGAAGTTGCAGATATACTAATAAAATGGGCTAAA
>CAZHWB010000115.1:0-5923 GCA_964536105.1 uncultured Aquificales bacterium
CAGCATGAAAAAACTCTTACTGGCCTTTCTTTTATTAGCTCCCTTTGTTTTTGCTTCTGAAGGAGGAGGACATTCTGGCGAATTATTTTGGAAAACAATTAACACCATTATTCTATTTGCAGCATTGGCATGGATTATCAAAAAATGGGGCGTTCAGTTTTTCACATCAAGAAGAGAAAATATAAAAAGCATTGTTGAAGAAGCACAGAAAGCCCAGCAGGAAAGCTTAAAAGCCCTTAAAGAGGCAGAAGCAAAGCTTGAAGATGCAAAAAATAAATTTCAGGAAAGCCTAAAAATAGCAGAAGAAACAGCTAAAAAAGAAAGGGAAGTTGCTATAAAAGAAGCTGAAGAGATTGCAGCAAGAATAAAAGAGCAGGCTAAGGAAGCTGTAAATGTTGAAATTAAGAGAGGAGAAGCTGAATTAAGAAGATATGCAGCTAAAAAGGCTTTAGAAATATCTGAGAAGTTAATAAAAGAAAAAGTTAATCCGGATGTTGAAAAAGAAATGATAGAAAAAACTCTAAAAGCATTAAGCTAACGGAGGCATCAAAGTGAAAGTAGATAAAAAAACATTAAAAAGGGTTGTTAAAGTTCTTCTAAATAAACTTCCAAAAGAGGAAGAGGTTTTAATAAAAGTTTCTGATGATCTAAATCTTATCCAGACATTATTTAGAAAAAATAAGGATTTTAGAAATTTTTTAATGCATCCAGCTATTTCCTTTGAAGATAAAAAGAAGGTTCTTGACAATCTTGCCAAAGAAGCAAACCTGAATGAAAAGGTAAAGGAAGCTGTAGAATATGTTGTTAAAACAAATAAAGCAAATGTTTTAAAGTATATAGCAGATGAGTTTTCATTTGAAATAGAAAAGTTTTTTGCCACTGTGAAAGGTGAAATTATAACGGCATTTCCTATAGATGAAGATACTGTGAATAAGATAAAAGAAAAAGTTGAAGCAAAATTAGGAAAAAAAGTGGAGTTTGAAACAAAGCAGGATCCTTCTATTATCGGAGGAATTATTGTAAAAGCAGGAAGTTATGTGCTTGATTCTTCTATAAAAACATATCTTCTAAAATTAGAACAACAACTTTCAGGATTTTAAAGATTTATAAAAGATAAAAGGAGGTTTTTACATGTCTGTAATAAGAGCTGAGGAAATAGCAGAAAGCTTAAAAAAACAATTAGAAGAATTTGAAGCTAAAGCTAACCTTGAAGAAGTAGGAATGGTTCTTCAGGTTGGTGATGGTGTTGCAAGGGCTTTTGGTCTTGAAAAAGCTATGTATGGAGAAATGCTTGAATTTGAAAATGGAAAATTAGGAGTTGCGTTTAACCTAGAGGAAGATAACGTAGGTATTATCCTTTTAGGAGATGAAACAGGAATAGAAGAAGGTACTATAGTAAAAAGAACAGGAAAAATTCTTGAAGTTCCTGTTGGAATGGGGCTTGTTGGAAGGGTTGTAGATGGAACAGGAAAACCTATTGATGGTAAAGGTCCTTTACAGGATATTGCCTATTATTCTCCAGTTGAAAAAATTGCTCCAGGGGTTGTTACAAGAAAGTCTGTTCACGAACCTCTACAGACAGGTATTAAAGCTATAGATGCAATGATACCAATTGGTAGAGGACAAAGGGAGCTTATCATTGGAGATAGGGCTACAGGTAAAACTACAGTTGCTATAGATACAATTCTTAACCAGAAAGGTGAAGATGTTTACTGTGTATATGTTGCAATAGGTCAGAAAAGGGCTGTTGTTAGACAGATAGTTGAAACTCTCCAAAAACACGGTGCTATGGAGTATACAACTGTTGTTGCAGCTACAGCTTCTGACCCTGCAACAATGCAGTATATAGCTCCTTTCGTTGGTTGTACTATTGCCGAGTACTTCAGAGACAATGGAATGCACGCCTTAATTATATATGATGATTTAACAAAGCACGCTTATGCATATAGACAGCTTTCTCTCCTACTTAAAAGACCTCCAGGAAGGGAAGCTTATCCAGGTGATGTTTTCTATCTCCACTCAAGACTCCTTGAAAGGGCAGCTAAGCTGAATGACGACCTTGGAGCAGGTTCATTAACTGCTCTTCCAATTATTGAAACCCAGGCAGGGGACGTTGCTGCTTATATCCCAACAAACGTTATCTCTATTACAGATGGACAGATATTCCTTGAAACAGACCTCTTCCACAAAGGTGTAAGACCTGCTATTAACGTTGGTCTTTCTGTTTCAAGGGTTGGTGGAGCTGCCCAGATAAAAGCTATGAAGCAGGTGGCTGGTACGTTAAGACTTGAACTTGCACAGTTTAGGGAACTTGAAGCTTTCGTTCAGTTTGCTTCTGAGCTTGATAAAGCTACACAGCAACAGATTGCAAGGGGTCAAAGACTTGTTGAAATCCTTAAACAGCCACCAAACAAACCTGTGCCTGTTGAGAAGCAGGTTGCAATAATATACGCAGGTACAAAAGGTTATCTTGATGATGTTCCTGTAAATGCAATCCAGAAGTTTGAGCAGGAGTTTTATACATTCCTTGACACAGAAAAGCCTGAAGTTTTAGAAATGATAAGAACTGAAAAGAAATTAACCGATGAAATTGAAACAAAACTCAAAGAGGCAATAGAAGAATTCAAAAAGAAAGTTGCTTTTTAAGAGAGGTAAAGGAGAATGGCGAAACTCTCACCTAGAGATATAAAAAGAAAAATACAGGGTATAAAAAATACCCAGAGGATAACAAAGGCAATGAAGGCGGTTTCTGCCGCCAAGCTTAATAAAGCCAGGGCGATGCTGAACGCAACCCGCCCTTATTCTGAAAGGCTGTATGATCTTATTAATGATGTAGCTGCTTTTGTAGATAGAGATATTCATCCTTTACTTCAGATAAGAGACGAAAAAAAGATAGACTACGTTGTTATTACTGCGGATAGAGGTCTTGCAGGTGCTTTTAACTCTTACGTTATAAAAAGAACATTAAACGATATAAAGAAATTTCAGGATGAAGGAAAGGAAGTAAATCTCCTTTTAATAGGAAGAAAGGCTGTTCAGTTTTTTAAAAACAAAGGTTACAACATTATTGAATCTTACGAGGATATATATAGGGATCATCTTAATCTAACCTTTACTTCAAAGGTAGGTAGCATCCTTGCTGAAAGATATGAATCCCAGAAAACAGATGCAATTTATCTAATAAACAATGAACTTATTACAACAGCAACTTACGAAACTAAGGTTAGAAAGCTCTTCCCCATAGAGCCTGAACTGGACTATACGAAAATATCTGAACTATCAAGGTATAACATAGAGCCTTCTGCAGATGAAGTTTTAGAGGAGCTTCTTATTAGATATATAAACTTCCAGCTTTACAGGGCCCTTGTGGAATCTTCAACAGCTGAACATGCTGCACGTATGCTTGCTATGGATAATGCTACAAGGAACGCCGGTGAAGCTATAAGAAAATGGACAATCATCTTTAACAAAGCTCGTCAGGAAGCTATTACTACCGAGCTTATAGATATTATTAATGCTGCTACAGCAATTCAAAAGTAAAAGAATGTTAGGAGGATATAAAGAATGGCAGAAAATAAAGGTGTAATTGTTCAGGTCGTAGGACCTGTTGTTGATGTTGAGTTTGAAACAGAGGAACTTCCTGAAATTAGATGGGCATTAAAAACTGTAAGGGTTGCTATTGATGACAGGGGAAATGAAACATCTGAAGAGCTTTATTTAGAAGTTGCACAGCACCTTGGGGAAAGAAGAGTTAGAACAATTGCCTATGGCCCAACAGATGGTCTTGTTAGAGGACAGGAAGTAGAAAGTGTTGGTGGACCTTTACAGATACCTGTAGGTAAAGCTGTTCTTGGAAGAATATTCAATGTTGTAGGACAGCCAATTGATGATGGTGGTCCTGTTGAGGCAGAAGAAAAGTGGCCAATATTTAGACCAGCTCCTTCATTTGAAGAGCAGTCAACAAAGGTTGAAATATTTGAAACAGGTATCAAGGTTATAGATCTTCTTGTTCCATTTATTAAAGGTGGAAAAGTTGGACTGTTCGGTGGTGCTGGTGTTGGAAAGACTGTTTTAATGCAGGAGCTTATCCACAACATCGCTAAGTTCCACTCTGGATATTCTGTTGTTGTTGGTGTTGGAGAAAGAACAAGGGAAGGAAATGACCTCTGGATGGAAATGAAAGAATCTGGGGTTTTACCGTATACAGCTATGGTATATGGACAGATGAACGAGCCTCCAGGAGTTAGATTCAGGGTTGCCCAGACAGGTCTCACAATGGCAGAGTATTTCAGAGATGTTGAGAAACAGGACGTTCTTATTTTTATAGATAATATATTTAGATTTGTTCAGGCAGGTGCTGAAGTTTCAACACTACTTGGAAGACTTCCTTCTGCTGTTGGTTATCAGCCAACATTGGGGACAGACGTTGGTGAGGTTCAGGAAAGGATTACCTCCACAGTAAATGGTTCTATTACTTCTATTCAGGCTGTTTATGTTCCGGCTGACGATATTACTGACCCAGCACCAGCTTCAGTTTTTGCACACCTTGATGCTACTATTGTTCTACAAAGAAGACTTGCGGAGCTTGGTATTTATCCTGCTATTGATCCACTTGAGTCAACATCAAAGGCCCTTGCTCCTGAATATGTAGGGGAAGAGCACTACTACGTTGCAAGGGAAGTACAAAGAATTCTACAGAGGTATAAAGAGCTTCAAGAAATTATTGCAATCCTTGGTATGGAAGAGCTTTCTGAAGAAGATAAGGCACTTGTTTATAGGGCAAGAAAAATTCAAAGATTCCTTGCCCAGAAATTCCACGTTGCTGAACAGTTTACAGGTCAGCCTGGAGACTACGTTAAAAGGGAAGATACAATTAGATCATTTAAAGAAGTTGTTGAAGGAAAATGGGACCATCTTCCAGAACAGGCATTTTACATGGTTGCTGATATTGAAGACGCTAAAAGAAAAGCTGAGGAAATGCAGGCTAAAGCCTAATTTTTCCTCCCATCAAAACTTATCCCAGAAAGCAAGCGCATTTGCGCTTGCTTTTCCAACACAAATCCTTTAAATTATTAATAACGATATAAGTTCAAAAGAGGTTGAGGTGTACTTAAATTTTTTTTGTAAATACAAAATTAATAATCACATAATAAAATATTAGGAGGGAGATGGAATGTCATTTCCTAAAAATTTTAAAGGTGCTATTCCTGCATTAGCTGCAGCTTTATTAATAACCTATCAATCAGAGGGAAAGGAGTTTTATATTTCAGATCTTTCTCAACTTCAAGTTGTTTTGAATGAAGCTGCAGTTAACGGAGAAGATGATACTATTTATCTTCCTTCTGGTTTTTATGATTTAACAAAAAATTTTAAATATATACCTGAAGAAAAAAACTCTTTATATATAAAATCGCAAGGTTTTACTGTACTGCAAAGAAAAGCGACAGAATCTTTTATAGAATTTAATATAGGTAATATAGATAATGATAATGAAGAAAAAAGAACTTCTCTTTATATAGAGGATATTATCTTTTCTGATATTAATGCAGGATTTACAAAAAAATATCCTTTACTTTTGATAAAGGGAAAAAATGTTGATTTAAAATTGAAAAATTGTGTTTTTTCTGGAAATTTTACAAAAGTTAAAGATGGATTAATTTCTATAAATTTAAATACAAGTAAAATCCATATTCAAAATAACATATTTTCAGGAAATAAATCAGATGAAAAAGCAAGTTCTTTAAAGATTATTGGTGATAAAAATATCGTTTTATTAGAAAAAAATTATTTTTATTCAAATAAAGCAAAAGAAGGTATTGTTTCATTTGACATAAATAATTCAGATCTATATTTATTAAAAAACACCTTTATGAACAATTCTACCTGGTCATATTTAGGAGATTCTATAACAGGGATTATTTTA
>CAZHWB010000116.1:0-14224 GCA_964536105.1 uncultured Aquificales bacterium
ATCAGGAAAAAAAGATAAATACTAAAAACATAATAAGGTTTATCCCAGATGTTGAACTGTATCCTTAACGCTAAAGATGAAATAAAGACAAGACCTATAGCTTCGGCAAGACCTGAAGGCTCATAAAAAGTTCCTTGAAAACCTTCCAATCCTTCTCTTATGTGCATAATAGCTTCCACTGGATAAATGTACAACACCAACGCTGAAATCCCATACACAAGACCTGATATTTCAAGTAGATTTATTATTTTCTTTATAGAAAGGAACTGAAAGAGTTTCATCCCAACATAAAAAGAAGCGGGAAATATTAGAAGATACTTTATAATAAACTTCATTTCTCCGATTTTTTCATAGGAAGATAACTTACTTATCAGAGATACAAACACCCCAAAAAATAAAAAAAATGCCAGTATCTTTATATTTAAAGTTCTTTTTCTAATATCATAAAGGAGTATAAGGCCAAACAGGAGGAGGAGAAAAATCTGGCCTACCCGGGCTTCAAATCCTATTGGAATTTTTACAACTGAAAGGGAAAGAAGAATAAAAAAAACTAAATAACTTAAGAACCAAAATCTTTCAGTGAACATCTCTCCCCCTGAATGATTATCTTTATTATATTTTTTGCCTTTTCAAATTCCCTTCTCCTTAGCCTGTTAAAAAGGGCAAAAATAAGGCTTAAGTATGCAAAACCTAAATTTTGCTTATTTCTTTTTTTTGCAAATAAAAGTCTATTTCTCATTGCATAAAAATCTGAAAAGGTTGATACATATTGATTAACACTGTCAATGGTAGCAGACTCTTTATGATAAACAATGCTGTTTAAGCATATATCTGTTTCGTATCCTTTGCTTTTCCCCCTAAATGAGAGATCAATCTCTTCAAAATATATAAAGTAATCCTCATCAAGTAAACCAACATCTTTTATAAACTTTTTACTTAAAAACAAGGAAGCACCTACCGGATAATCAATCTTTATGTTTTTTATTTTTTCTTTTATGCTTTCGGTTAACGGCTGATTTGCAAGGATGTGGGTTCCTGCTCCAATAAAAGAGCTGAAAGAACCCCCTGCTGCCTGTATAAGATTTGGTTTGTCGTAGTAAAGGAGAATAGATCCTAAAGGAAAATGTTTATCTCCCTTTTCTTTAGCACATCTTACAAGTTCCTTAAGAGAATCTTTTCTAACAACTGTATCGTTATTTATAATCCAGATATATTCAAAATCATTTTTTGAAAGTGCGTATTTTATGCCTAAGTTGTTTCCCCCTGCAAAACCTAAATTTTCGTTAGACTGAATTAGAACAAGGGGTTCCTGTGTTGTAGGGGCTACCTCTCCTATATCTGGCATCTTTTGTATCATACACATGGTTTTTTCAAACTTTTTTCCATCTAAACATTCCAAAGGTAAAGGTTTTTTTATTGGGGGGAATGATAGATCTCTAAGGGGTTGATTTTTTGGTATCCACAGGTCTATTTCCCCATTAGCCCATTGTTTTATATACTGGAATGAGTTATCTGAAGAGTTGTTGTCTATAACGATAACCTGATAGTTTGGATAATCTAATCTAAAAACACTTTCCAGACATTCTATAGTATCCTTCCAGCCGTTATAGTTTAAGATTATGATATAAACTTTTTCATTAGACATTTTTTACAAGATCCCTGTACAAAAGATAAAGATTTTCAGCATTCTTCCTTATGTCATACATCCTCTCGACATGCTTCCTTGCATTTTCAGAAAAAATCATATACATATCTTTATCCATTTTGTAAAAAATTTCTATACTTTTTGCAAGATTTTCAATATCTTTCTCTTTTGATAAAAAGCCTGTTTTTCCGTGGAGAACCTCCTCAGGTATATCGCAGTGATTTGTTGATATTACAGGCATTCCGGTGGCCTGAGCATCTAACAGAACAATGGGAGCTCCTCCTTCACAGTCCCTATCATCTGAATAACAGCTTGGATGTATAAAAACATCAAAATTCTTTAAAAAAGTGTAGAGTTCAGTATAATCTATCACATCTATAAACTTTACTTTACTTTCTATCTGAAGTTTTTTCACCAATCCTTCTACCTTCTCCCTGAGGGGACCTTTTCCTACAAAGGTAAGATGCATATTAGGGCAGTTTTGGAGGGCTTTGTGGAAAGCCTGAACGGTGTAGATATGGCCCTTTTTCTCCCTAAAACTTGCTATCTGGACAAGCTTAAGGGAATTTTTCTCCTTATTTCTTTTGTAAAAAGGAATACTTTCAACCTCAACTCCAAGTCTATTTATAACAATTTTTCCTGAAGGACATCCTTTCTCTTTAAGAATTTTTGCTCCGTGTTTTCCTTCACATATAAAAAGGTCAGCCTCTTTAAAAAGTTTAAGATATTTTTTGTTCCACTCTTTCCAGTTGTAAGGTAGATACTCATAATCAAGGCCATAGAAAGAAACTACATGTTTTAACTTCATACTTTTAGCAAGGGATAAGTATTCATAGCCTGTATATGCAAAATGGGAGTGTAAAATGTCAATTTTTTTTCCATTTAGTAAATATTTAACATACCTGGGATAAAACTTTAAAAGATACAGAACAAGCCTATTAAAAACTTTTATAGGAAATGTTTTGTTTTCTATGTCAATTCTTTTTACAGGAAACTCTATGTATTCAAATTCAGGGGTGTAAAAGTTAAATTTTAAAAATTCTTTAGAGATAATGATATTCTTAGTATTCGGGATGTTTTTTATGAGTTTATAAGCCCAATTTTCCGTATAATCAAGATACTGATGAAAAGCCTGCAGTACTGTCATTTTCTCCATACTTTAACAGCATCAAATTTTGTGCCAGGATTTCAGCCTTGAAATTATTAAGCTAAACAACGAAAATATAAATAAGGTTAGAGAGGGCTCAAAAAAGGTTGGTGCAATGGGATATAACACACTAAGGGAAATTTTAAGTCTGTATGAAGAAATTGGCTTATCGCCTGTAGAACCGCTGAGAATTTATGCGGAAAAATACATAAAAAAGAAGATACTCAGATACGAAAATGAAGTTAAGTTTTATGAAAGAAAATATAAAGCCACCCTTGAAGAAATGAAAAAATGTCACGGGGAGGATTTTGATTTTGAAGATGAGCTTATGGACTGGGAATTTGCCATTGAAAATTTAAAATACTGGCAGTCAAAATTAAAACAGTTAGGGTAATAGATGTGCTTGATATAATCCAGAAATTTAAAAAGATAATAGCATCTGTAAATATCGTTAAATACGATATAGAACCTATTGGTTATAGATTTCACGCTGAGATTTATTTTATAAATGGATATAAGCTTATCGTAAGGGATTATCAGTTTGAAGACAAAAGAAAATACTCTTTTAACTGGCTTGATAGAAATGATACTCTTATCATCAGATGGGGAAATGCTGTCCAGTGGAACCCTAAAGAGGTAAATGCCTTTCAAAAGCATATAAAAGACAAGATAGAGCCGTATTTTAAAGTTTTCTTTGAGGAAGTTCTTTACGAGATAGAAGAGTACATATCTAAAAAAACAAAGTAATTCCTGGAAATCTCCCTTTTCTGAAGTAATTTACTTAGTATGATGCTGAAGAAAAAAGATACTTTTTTGGTAAAACCGTACTCCCAGGAATACAGGGATGATTTAATAGATATTATTTTTGATGCCTATTCCGATTTTCCTGAGTATGGGGAAAGCTCCTACAAAAGTGCCAAAAGATATATAAACTGGCTAAAAAACCATTCAACCCTTTTTGACGTCGTACTGGATAAAAATAAACCTGTTGCCTTTGTGGTAGCAGATGGAAACTGGATAAGCAGTTTCACAGGGGAAAATATAGGGGAGATTCATGAACTTGCCGTTAGAAAAGATTATTGGGGAAAAGGAATAGGTAAAAAACTAATGGAAAAAGCTTTAAAACATCTGAAATCTCTGGGACTGAATAAAGCAGGTTTATGGGTAGGGGAAAAAAACAAAAAGGCTATACAGTTTTATGAAAAATACGGATTTAAGCCGGTAAGAAAGTATAATCACTGGGTAAGAATGGAAAGAAATCTATAAAGGACCTTTACGTTATTCTCAAGCTCCTGTTTGGTTATATGCTCCCTTTCTGTATGACAGTCGTGGAGCTTACCAAAGCCGAAAATCACACATTCTATATTTTTTCTGGCAAAATTAGCGGCATCTGTCCACGACGGCATTATACCTTCCTGGGGCTTCTTGTTTAAAGCCTCATAATAGGCCTTTGATAAAAGCTTAAATAATTTTCCCTTTTTAAAGGAAAGGAAGTTCTCCGCATCTTCTAATGTATATGAGGCATCAGGGTATTCTTTAATAAGATTTTTTATTTTTCTGTCAATTTCTGATATTTTTTCTTCTTCAAATAGTTTAACTTCTGCAAGTATTTTAGCCTTCTTTGGGGTTGCATAAAAATCCCAGCCTCCTTTAAACTGGAGGATATTTACAGGTCTTTTTAACCTCTCTTCAAGTTTGAAAATTATTTCACAGCCGGTTTTTATAATATTTTCCCCCCTTTCAAATTCAGAGGCATGGAAAGATATCCCTTCAAGATCAAGGGAAAACTCAAAGGTTCCCATTTGTCTGTTGCACAGCTTTCCGTAAGTAGGTTCAAGAACAAGAGCATACTTTATATCTTCTATTTCTTTTAAAAGATACTCAGAACCTAGGGCGGTGTTTTGCTCTTCATCTACTGTGAAAGCTATAGAAACAGGGATATCTCTGTCTGGATTTTTTTCCTTAAACATATCTAAAGCCACAATAAGTGAAGCTATTAACCCTTTTGTATCTGCAGCCCCCCTTCCATATATTTTTCCATCTATTTCTTTTGGCTTAAAAGCATCTTTCATTCCCATAGGGGGAACAGTGTCAACATGGGTATTTATAAGTATGTCTGAATTTTTATAGATAAGGTTGTATCCTTTTCCAGGAACTTCTTGTTTATAAAAAGGGATATAGGAAAGTCTTTTTTCCAAATACTCTAAAATAGGTAAAAAGTTCCTGTGGCTTGGTATTTCTATAAGAGTTTTTAATTCTCTGGATACCCTTTCAAGCATAAGCATTCCCTTACACAGAATACCTTTGTTCCCTCCAGGGATCCCCAAGCATATGATAACCCCTTTGTTCCCAGAATCCTGGTCTATCCTCAGGTAAAAACTCTATCTTAGATACATGCTTTGCACTTTTCCATGAATAAAGTTTTGGAACTATAAGCCTTAATGGAAAACCGTGGTCTTCTGGCAGTGTTTTATCAAATAGCTTATACGCAAAAATCACATCTTCATCAAAAAAGTACTCTAAAGGGATATTTGTAGTGTAACCGTCAAGGGAATGTATCATAACAGCTTTAGCAGTATCCTTTATATTAACTATTTTCTTCAGCTCTTCAACATGGAAGCCTATCCATTCAACATCAGCTACACTCCATCTTGTAACACAGTGGAAATCTGCTATTAGTTTGACCTTTTCAAAATCAAGTATGTCGTCCCACGTTAAAACAACAGGTTCCTCAACCTCCCCAAAAATCTTTAAGCGATACTGGGATAAATCAATATCAGGGGGATCGGCAATTCCTAAAACGTGTAATTTGCTACTCCAATGCTGACCAGGGGGGAGTCTATCAGGTCTGTTATTTATCGGGCTTATTATAGTTCTCATGAAGCATCTTCTCCATTACACTTACTGCATATACCAGTGAGATTAATATCCACTGCCTTTATGGAAAATCCTTTTTTCTCCAGCGCGTAGTTTACAGAAATATCCTCAGGTTCCACGTCATATATAGAACCGCACTTTTCACATTTAAAATGGAAGTGGTTGTCTATTCTACCGTCAAACCTACTTTGCTTACCGTCTGTAAGCTCAATAATGAGGCCTTCCTCTTTAAGGATTTTAAGATTTCTATACACCGTCCCCAGACTTATATTTGGGATTTCCTCCCTTGCCCTTTCATATATCCAATCTGCAGTTGGATGTATGTTTGTAGATTTTAAAATCTCTAAAATTACTTGTCTTTGGTGTGTGTTTCTTCTTTTTATGTTATCTTTTTTTAACATAAAACTCACCTCTTGCCGGTTTTTAGCTCAAAATCCCCTTAATAATAATTAATACTAGGATAAATATAGTATCATATACTATGATATTAGTTACAGATTTCAAGGAGTTTAAATGAGAAAAACAAAAATTGTCGCAACTATTGGTCCATCTTCCTCTTCTGAAAAAATGATTGAGAAACTTATAAAATCCGGTGTTAATGTTTTTAGATTTAACTTTTCCCACGGAAATCACGAAATTCACAGGGAAAACTTAAAAAAAGTAAGAGATACAGCAAAAAAATTAAAAAAAGTTGTAGCGGTTCTTCAAGATTTATCAGGTCCTAAAATAAGGATAGGTCAGGTTGAAGAGCCTTTTTATGTTCATTATGGGGATATCCTGGAAATAATAAAAGAGCCTGTACTTGGGAATAAGAAAAGGATATCTATCAATTATCCCCAGATTTTAGATCAGCTGGAAAAGGGAGATAAACTTTATATAGCAGATGGAAGCATTAGATTAGAAGTTATTGAAAAAACAAAAACAGGAATAAAAGCAAAAGTTCTTGTTGGTGGACTTATTTCTTCAAGGAAAGGGGTAAATTTCCCAAACGTAAAACTAAATATCCCTTCTATTACAGAAAAGGATAAGGAAGATATAAAGTTTGGGGTTAAAGAAGGGTTTGATATTATAGCCCTGTCATTTGTTAAAACAGCTGATGACGTTATAGAAGCTAAAAAGCTGATAAAAGAAGCAGGGGGAGATCAACCTATATTTGCAAAAATAGAAAAACATGAAGCTGTTGAGCATATAGATGACATCATACAGGTGGCCGATGGGATTATGGTTGCAAGGGGAGATCTTGGAGTGGAAATAGAAATGGAAAAGGTCCCGGTTGTTCAGAAGATGATTATAAAAAAATGCAATAAAGCCGGAAAACCTGTGATAACAGCAACACAGATGCTTACATCAATGGTGTCTTCCCCCCGTCCAACAAGGGCAGAGGTCTCAGATGTTGCAAATGCTGTTTTAGATGGAACTGATGCAACAATGCTGTCTGATGAAACAACCGTTGGAAAGTATCCTGTAGAGGCTGTTAAGGTAATGGCAAAGACCATAGTAGAGACAGAAAAAATATACCCCTATTACAGGGATTATGGAGTTAAAGAAAAAACTTCTACAGCAGCTGTAGCAAAGGCTGCAACAGATTTATCAAAGGATATAAAGGCCAAGGCTATAGTTGCCTTTACAAAATCAGGAAGAACAGCAAGAAATGTTTCAAAATACAGACCTGAGTGTAAAATACTGGCAATTACCCATGATGAAAAAACCCTAAGAAGATTGTCTATAGTATGGGGAGTTGAACCTTATATGGTTATAGAAAGTAATGAAAATACGGATATTATGCTAAAAGAGTTTGTAATTCACGCCTACAAAGAGGATTTCAGGCCAGAAGATACCCTTATAACCCTTGTAGGTTTTGTAGGAGGATTAACAGGCTCAACATCTATAATCAGAATAATAAGAAAAGAGGATTTAGAGCAGTTTTTAAAGACTTAAGATAAGGAGGGAGAGATTGTGAAAAAATTTTTCCTTCTTTTACTTACAGCTGTTATTTTAAGTTCTTGTTTTTCTTCAGATGGGGATAGTTTTGAAATGGGTATGCCGTCTAATCCTCCTGTTGATATTCCTGTAGAAGAATGTCTGTACTGTATACCAGAAGGGGCTATATTTGCCTGCCAAGAAATAATAGAAGCAATGGATTTTTTAAATGACACGGTAAGGGGTGAGGTTGGTGTTCCTCCCCTTGAATGGGACTGCCAGTTGGCACAGAAAGCCCAGGAGTGGGCTGAATATCTGGCGCAGAAAGGTCTTCTCCAGCATGAGGGGGATTCTACATATGGGGAGAACATATACATAATAGGAGGATTTATTCCAACACTAAAAGATGCTATAGAAGCATGGTACGCAGAAAAAGAATTTTTTCAATATGGTCTAAGCCAGTGGTGTATAGGTGATAAAGAGTGTAGACACTACACACAGCTTATATGGAGAGATACTACATCAATAGGTTGCGGAATTGCCAGATACCCGCAAAAATATATGGGGATGTATGAATACGTTATTGTCTGCAAATTTTACCCTCCGGGGAATATAATTGGGGAACAGCCATACTAAGACTTAAAGATTGGGAGAAGGGCTTTATCTACCTTTTCCCATTCTCCAGGCTTTAAGTCTCCTAAGGATACCTTTCCAATTTTAGTTCTTATTAAGCGTATAACAGGATGTCCAAATGCTTTCATAAATCTTCTTATTATTCTTTTTTGTCCTGAATGGATTGTTATTTCCAAAATAGTTGAGTTTCTTTTTTTCTTTAAAATCTTTATGTCATCTGGCTTTAAAAAGCCGTCTTCAAGATGAATACCTTTTCTCATCTTATTAAATGTCTCTAAATTTACTCTTCCTTTAACTTCCACTACATATGTTTTTTTTACCTTATTCTTTGGGTGCATTATAAGATTTGCAGTATCCCCATCATTTGTAAGAATTAAAAGCCCTTCGCTCTCTAAATCTAATCTTCCAACAGGAAAAACCTTTTCTTTTATTCCTACTTCTTTAAAGAGATCAGATAGGGTTTTTCTTCCAAATTTATCTTTTCCTAACTGGGTTAGGTATCCCCGTGGTTTGTATAGTTTTATGTATATTTTTTTCTGATTTGATTTTAAAACCTTACCATCTACTTCAACTTTATCCCTTTGGGGATCAACCTTATAACCAAACTCCTTAACAACTTTTCCGTTTACCTTTACCCTCCCTTGTTCTATAAACTCATCGGCTTTTCTTCTTGAACAAAAACCTGTTGAAGCAATAAATTTATTAAGTCTTACCTTCATAAAATACCCCAGACATACAAAATAGATAGTAAGAAATATATACTTTAAGATTTTTTAGGAAAGGCTTTAACGGGGATAGTTAACCTATCCCCAATACTTTCACTATAATCCTTTTTGGTCTTTGGCCGTCGTATTCAGCATAAAAAATTTCCTGCCACGGGCCTAAATCAAGGTCCCCTTTCGTAACTGGAACTACAACCTGAAGATGGGTGAGAAGATTTTTTAAATGGGCATCCCCATTATCTTCTCCTGTTAGATGGTGCTTGTAATCTTTTTTGAAAGGAGCTAAAGCTTCAAGCCATTCCCATATATCCTGATGAAGACCTTCCTCATCATCCTGAATAAAAACAGATGCAGTTAAATGCATAGCAGATACAAGACATAGACCGTCTTTTATACCTGATTTTTTGACAATACTTCTTACTTCTTCAGTTATTCTTATAAGCTCTCTTCTCTTTTTTGTGTTAAAAAGGATGTACTCTGTGTATGCTTTGCACTTGCCTTCTGTAAAAAAAGACATCCTAAACCCCTTTTGCCCTATATTCCTCAATCATTTTTTGGGATTCAAGTTTTGCCATTCTCTCTATAACTTGCTCTTTTATCCCTGTCATTCTAACTATGGACTCTATATACTGGATAAAGTACCCTTCCATTATTACACCTGCTATTGTATCTGTTATCTTTTTGAAGGCTGTATATACCCTTTTAGCTTCCTCTGGAGGAAATTCCTGAAAACATTTTTCAGCCATCAAGTTTTGAACTCTTGCCATCATACTGTGCATAAATGCATTATCAACGCCCCTTGCTATATGGACAAGTCCCACAAACCACTGGTGTTCCCAAAATGAAAAATCCTTTTTTCCTTCCAAAAGTCCTAAGTACCATTCTTCCAATGTTTTTTCAACCTTAGGCCTTTCACCTTCATGGAATATTTTTTTTGTTGGTTCGTAATTAAAAAGCGTGTCATAAAAATCCTTTACAACCTCATCTTTCCACGTGGCCAGTTTATCTTTATGTTCAGCAAGAGTTTTGTAATCTTCATCTTTAATACCGGTTAATACTGTGTAATGCTCAAGAATTTCTTCCAGTTTTTTATTGATATTTACCATTGATTCACCCCTTATTATGTTTTGTTTCTAAATATCATAAAGATAAAACATTGATACTGCAAATTTGGATATATAATATTTCTTTTATCATAAATAAAACATGAGGAAAAATATGATTGTAATATTTGATGTAGATGGAGTTTTAATAGATGTATCAAAATCATATCATTATTCCATTTTGGATACAGTAAAGCACTTTTCCCAGAAAGAGGTAAAAAAGGAGGAGCTTCTGGATATTAAGTTTTCATTTAATATAAATAACGATTGGGACGCATCTTTAGCTGGGATTTTATATGTAAAATCGGGATTATCTTTAGAGGAATTTAAGAAGGAATTTTCCCCTTACAGCCAGTCTTTAGAAGATATTTACAGATTTTCAAAGGAAAAAAATATAAATCTCCCTGAATATCAGGAACTTGTTGATTTTTTTGAAAAAGTATATTCAGAACACAGAAAAAAAGAGGAGATGATATTTCCCCATGATGTCCTTGAAAGGGTATCAAAAAAAGCTGACGTTTTAGGGGTAATAACAGGGAGGCCTTTTGAGGATCTTGATTATTCTTTCAAAATTTTTGATTTATACAAGTATTTTGATTACATAATAACAGAAAATGATATCCCTGAACCAAATCTGCGAAAACCATCTTCTTATCCATTGAAGTTATTTTTTGAAAAAATCGCTTATCAGGAACCTGTTTTTTATATAGGGGATACACTGGCTGATCTTAAAATGGTTCAAAACTTTAACAAGGAAGAGAAAAAAAATGTTCAGTTTATTTTGAAACAAACACCCCACAATAAAGATATAAAAACAGATAACGTTATCAAAGAACCTGATGAGATATGTGAAATATTGAATAGTTATGATTACGCGCAAAGCTAAAAGGGGAAAAGAATGATCATAGCTATAGATGGACCAGCAGGTTCGGGAAAAAGCACAGTAGCCAAACTTTTAGCAAAGGAATTAGGATTTACATATATAGATACAGGGGCAATGTACAGGGCTTTAGCCCTTAAAATAAAAAATTCAGGTATAAATCCAGAAGATACAAAAAGTGTTATAGAGGTAGCAAGAAGCACAGATATAAAGCTTCAGCCAGGTGAGGATAAGGTCAGAGTATTTTTAGACGGCAAAGAGGTAACAGACCTTATAAGAACAGAGGAAATAGGAAAAATAGCCTCTAAAATAGCAAGAATACCTGAGGTTAGAAAAATTCTTGTTGAAATGCAAAGAAAATTAGGAAAAGAAGCACAAAATGCTGTTATAGAGGGAAGAGATACAGGAACGGTAATATTCCCAGACGCAGATATAAAGATTTTTATGACTGCTTCCCCTGAAATAAGGGCAAAAAGAAGATTTCAAGAATTAAAAGAAAAATTTCCTGAAATTTCATATGAGGAAATCCTAAAAGAGATAAAAGAAAGGGATCTATTAGATGAAACAAGGAAGGATAGCCCTTTAAGACCTGCAAAAGATGCCATCATTTTAGATACATCAGATAAAACCTTATCCCAGGTATTCCAGGAAGTCTTGAATATAGTTAAAAGTAGATTAGATAAATCTTGAAAAAGATATAGATTTTATATAAAATATCTATCTGCCTATGCGAGAGTGGCGGAACTGGCAGACGCGAGGGACTTAAAATCCCTTGGCCGCAAGGCCGTGCGGGTTCGATTCCCGCCTCTCGCACCACTTTAGAAATCCCTTCCATAGTTTCCTTAATCCAACCTAAAGGCCTTTTATCTAAATTTTTTTTATCAACTTAGTGGACTTTTTCCCATTTTGATATGAAACTTTATATAAAGCTTTTTGGGTTTTTAAAATGCAACCAGAAATAAATTTTGAAGAGCTTAAAGTTAACGGTATAAAGATAAACTACTACTATATTTGTCCCCGAAAGCTATGGCTTTTTGATAGAAAAATAACTATGGAAGACAAATCGGATAAGGTTCTCCTTGGTTCTATACTACATGAGGAAAGCTATAAGAGGGATAACGCAAAGGAAATTTTGATAGATAATTTAATCTCAATTGATATTTTAGATACGCTAAGCATAAGAGAAGTGAAGTATTCTAACAAAATGGAAAAGGCAGACAGAATGCAGATTTTATACTATCTGTATTACCTGAAAAAATTAGGTATTCATAAAAAAGGTATATTAAACTATCCCCGCCAGAGAAAAAGGGAATATATAGAACTAACTGAAGAATACGAAAAGGAGATAGAAGAAACATTAAAAGAGATAGACAAAATTTTAAAACAGGAAAAGCCACCACCTGTTATAAACGAGCCATACTGTAAAAAGTGTGCTTACTTTGAATTTTGTTATGGATAAGGTATAAAAATGTCCCGCAGATTTTATATAAACTCAAACGGTAGATTAAAGAGAAAAGAAAATACTTTGTATTTTGAAACAGAGGAAAAGGGTAAAGTTGTAAAAAGAGCATTACCTATAAATGATATTGATGCTATATATGTTTTTGGTGAGTTAGACATAAATACAAAAGCCTTAAATTACCTGTCCCAGTATGATGTGCCTATTCATTTTTATAACTACTATGGATTTTATTCAGGGAGCTTTTTACCTAGGAAAAAGAATGTTTCAGGAATTTTGTTAGTAGAACAGGTAAAGCATTATATAGACAATCAAAAGAGAATGTTTTTAGCTATTTCTTTTATAGAGGGAGCGGTTCACCACATGGTTAGAAATCTTAGAAAAAACTCTATTCCAGAAGAGGATTATCAGGATATTATAGAGCTAGGAGCTAAAATTTTTGAAGCGAAAACTCCAGAGGAGTTAATGGCTGTAGAAGGAAATATAAGGGATAGATACTATCAACTATTTAATGATATTGTCCAGAATGAAGATTTTTATATGGAAAAAAGGGAAAAAAGACCCCCTTCTAATCCAATAAACGCTTTAATAAGTTTTGGAAATTCAATAATGTATAACACAGTTCTAACAGAAATCTACAGAACACAGTTAGACCCAACTATTAGTTATCTTCACTCTCCACAGGAGAAGAGATTTTCACTATCCTTAGATCTGGCAGAGATATTTAAACCGTTTATCGTTGACCCTATTATATTTAGCTTGATAAAAACTAATCAAATAACAATAAAAGATTTTGATAAAGATTTAAATTATGCCTATCTAAATGAAACAGGTAGAAAAAAGTTTTTAAAAGCATATGAAGAGAGACTGTCAAAAACAGTAAAACATAGAAGATTAAAAAGAAAAGTTTCCTATAGACAACTTATAAGACTTGAGTGCTATAGATTAATTAAGCATTTAATAGGAGATGATATTTATAAACCATTTAAAGCCTGGTGGTGAAAATGTATGTGATAGTTACTTACGATATAACAGATGATAAAAGGCTTAATAAAGTTAGAAAAGTTTTAAGAAAATATCTATACTGGTCTCAACTTTCTACCTTTGAAGGAGAAATATCAAAAGCTCTACTTGCAAAGTGTATGGCCGAGGTAAACAACATAATAGATTTATCTGAAGATAGTGTTTATGTTTACGAAGTTGAAAATCCTAAAAATATAAAAAAGAAGGTTTTAGGGATAGAAAAGAGCTATATGGATAACTTTTTGTGATGCTAAGGCTTAGGAATTAAAGAGTTCAAAGAGTTTTAAAATAATCCATAAAATGCGAAGGAAAACATCTAACATTTGAAGAAAAAGCTGAACTTTTCTCATTTGTAGTTCCTTTTGGGATTTTTAGCTAACATCTAACCTATAAGGGATTGAAATTGAGGAATTGCAATTTTTGATAGAACAAAAAAGAAATTTTTGTTATATTTAGTTATTGGCTACTTGGGAGTAGAATAGGGTTATTGATAATAGTTCTTATTAAATCTTGCATTTTCAATAGAAAATATATTTTTGCGTGAATTGTTGATTTAAGCAGATTTGCGAGAATATAATAGAAAATATATTTGCATTACTGCCGATACGATGCAAATTACCCCTTTTTGCGAAGATCTGAAATGTAAGCTAAAAAGCTCTGAAGTTAGCATTATTTCTTGCTTAGAGCTAAAATTTTTTGTACATTAAAATTAACGGGTTTTGTCTGAACTAAGTGGGATAGAAAGAGGACGTAATCACGCGTCCTGGGGGGCGAAAACTAAAGTTTTGTCTGAACTAAGTGGGATAGAAAGTTCT
>CAZHWB010000117.1:0-5489 GCA_964536105.1 uncultured Aquificales bacterium
TTTACAGAAAAGACATACCTAAAAAGGAGATTGCATACCAGATAGCCTTAGCATTAAGGGAAGAGGTTTTAGACCTTGAAAAAGAAGGTATAAAAGTTATTCAGATAGACGAGCCAGCTTTTAGAGAAGGACTTCCATTAAAGAAAAGAAAACAGGAAGAGTATCTAAACTGGGCAGTAAAAGCATTTAGACTTACAAACAACACAGTTAAGGAAACTACCCAGATACACACCCATATGTGTTATTCAGAGTTTAACGAGATTATAGAATGGATTTATGCTATGGACGCAGATGTTATATCAATAGAAGCATCAAGGTCTAAAGGGGAGATAATAGAAGCATTTGAAAGATTTAACTACGACCACGGAATAGGGGTTGGGGTTTACGATATACATTCTCCAAGGGTTCCACCTGTAGAAGAAATGCTTGAGATAGCAGAAAGAACTGTTCAGGTGATAGATAAAAACCTTATATGGATAAACCCAGACTGCGGTTTGAAAACAAGAAGCTGGGAAGAAACAATACCTGCCTTAAAGAATATGGTTAAAGTTGCGAATATATTAAGAGAAAAATACGGACGGGAGTACCACTGGTAACCTGGTAATGCCATCAATGGGGCTTTAAGCCCCTCTTTCTAAAAGCTTACCTTTTTTATTAAACTCCATTGCAAGATCCATAAAGTTTTTTAGCAATGTTTTTCCATGCTCTGTTAGTATAGATTCAGGATGAAACTGAACCCCCCATATTGGATATTTTTTATGGGCTATACCCATTATCTCGTCATCTTCTTTAGTCCATGCTGTTATTTCTATGTCTTCCGGCAGTGTACTTTTGTCTATAACAAGGGAGTGGTATCTTACAGCTTCAAATGGATTTGGGATGCCTTTAAAAATACCCTTTTGGTTGTGGTATATCATTGAGGTTTTTCCATGCATTAGACATTTAGCTTTTATTATTTTTGCCCCAAATGCCGCACCTATAGATTGGTGGCCGAGACACACCCCAAAAATAGGATATATTCCCTTGAATGTCCTTATTACCTCAACAGAAATTCCTGCTTCATTTGGGGTACACGGTCCAGGAGATATAACAATAGCTTCTATATCATCCATCTGTTTTATGGTATCTATATCTATCTCATCATTTCTTTTTACAGTAACATCAGCCCCAAGTTCATAAAAATACTGGACTATGTTGTATGTAAATGAATCATAATTATCTATCATAAGAAGTTTCATATCTGGACCCTCTACTTTTTGTAGAAATGTTATTATAATTCATTACTAAGTTGCTTCAAAGGGGGAAAATATGAAAAAAATACTGTTGGAAGACCATGAAATTCCCAAGCAGTGGTACAACATTTTACCAGATTTACCAACACCTTTAGACCCTCCTTTAGACCCTGAAACAAAAAAGCCCTTATCCCCTGAAAAGTTAAAGCCCCTTTTTCCTGAAGCTCTAATAGAACAGGAGATGTCAACAGAAAGGTGGATAGATATACCTCCAGAGGTACTGGATGTTTATGCTATATGGAGGCCTACACCCCTTATAAGGGCTGTTAATCTTGAGGAATTTCTGGATACCCCAGCAAAGATATTCTACAAATACGAAGGGATAAGTCCACCAGGGAGCCACAAACCAAATACAGCTGTTGCCCAGGCTTACTACAATGCAAAGGAAGGTATAAAAAGGCTTACAACAGAAACAGGAGCCGGACAGTGGGGAAGTTCTTTGTCTTTTGCAGGGCAGTATTTTGGACTTGAAATTATGGTATATATGGTAAAAGTAAGCTATCAGCAAAAGCCGTACAGAAGAATATTAATGGAAACCTGGGGAGGAAAGGTTGTTCCAAGTCCAAGCCCTTACACAAATGTAGGAAGAAAAATCCTTGAGGAAGATCCAGATAATCCAGGGAGTTTAGGTATAGCAATAAGTGAGGCTATAGAAGATGCTGTCTCTAGGGATGATACCCATTATTCCCTTGGAAGCGTTTTAAACCATGTTTTACTCCATCAAACGGTAATAGGACTTGAGGCAAAAAAACAGCTCGCTAAAATAAAACATTATCCGGATGTTGTTATAGCAAGTGCTGGAGGAGGAAGTAATTTTGGTGGTTTGGCTCTACCATTCCTTATAGAAACATTTAATGGCGATTCCTGCACAAAATTTATCGCTGTTGAGCCTGCATCCTGTCCAACATTAACCCAGGGAAGATATGAATACGATTATGGGGATGTGGCAGGAATGACCCCTCTTTTAAAGATGCATACCCTTGGACATGATTTTATACCTCCATCTATCCACGCAGGGGGACTTAGATATCACGGTATGTCCCCTATTATTTCAAAGCTAAAAGAAGAAGGATTTATAGATGCTGTAGCGGTTCCCCAGACAGAAATCTTTAAAGCTGCTGTAGATTTTGCAAGGACTGAAGGGATTGTTCCAGCCCCTGAATCTGCCCATGCTGTTAAGGTGGTAATAGATGAAGCTTTAAAGTGTAGAGAAACAGGAGAACAAAAAGTTATTTTATTTAATCTAAGTGGCCATGGTCTTCTTGACCTTAGCGCCTATCAGCAGTATTTAGAAGGAAAATTAAAAGACTAAAGGGGGGTATCTCCCCTTTTTATTCCTCCTTTTTATTTTCTATTTCCTTAAGGGTTTCCTCAAAATCCTTTATATCTTTAAACTCATTGTAAACAGATTTAAAACGAACATAGGATATAACATCAATCTTTTTAAGTCTTTCCTGGACAAGGTCCCCAATCTCTGTTGATTCAACAACAAGTTTTCCTTCTTCTAAAAGATACTTTTCTATTTCATCTGCTATTTCTTCCATCTGTCTTTCAGAAACAGGTCTGTTTTTGGAAGCTAGTTTTATACCCCTTATGATTTTCTCCCTGTAAAATGGCTCTGTAGTTCCATTTTTCTTTTTAACTATTATTTTTTCCTCTTCAAATCTTTCGTAAGTTGTAAATCTATAACCACACTCAAGACACTCCCTCCTCCTTCTTATAACTGTTCCATCCTTTGACTGCCTTGAATCAACTACCCTATCCTGAAGGGAACCGCACCTGGGACATTTCACGTTATATCTCCTCTTTGTAGGAAAGTCCGTAATATACAAAATGTCCCTGTATTTTGTATTCCTTGTTTAAATAAAATTTCGAGATAACATCTACCTTTGTTTCAGGGCTTGTATATATGTAATACTCTAAAAGAGCATCATGACCCTTTACCCACAACCCTAAAGGTTTAATTTTTATTTGTGGAAAAACTTTAAGGATAACCGAATAGTATTTTTTTATATTTTCCTTACCTTCAAGGGTAAAACTCTCAGGATAGACCTCTTTTATTTTGGGATCGTAAAGCTCCCCTGTTTCTGCGTATGCCTCCATAATCTTATCAAGGTTATGTTCATTCCATCCATCTATCCACAAATCTATTGTTTCCTGAACAGGGGATTTTCCCTTTTTTTCTTCCATAACACCTCTCCAGATTTTAAAGTTTTTTAAACACTTCTTCAGCTTTATTTAATGTCTCATTAATATCGTTATCACTGTGGGCGGTACTTAAAAATGAAGCCTCAAATTGGGAAGGTGCAAGGTAAATTCCCTTCTCTAGCATATCTCTAAAGAATTTAGAAAAGGTTTCAAGGTCTGAAGATTTTGCAGTCTCAAAATCAACAACCTGCTTATCTGTGAAAAACACGGTAATCATAGAGCCTACCCTGTTTACTGTTGCTTTTATTCCATACTTTTCTATGAGAAATCTAAAGCCTTCTTCAAGTTTTTTTCCTTTTTCATCAAGTTCAGGATAAGGATTTTTCTCTTTTAGTATCTGGAGCTGTCTTAAACCCCCAGCCATAGCAAGGGGATTACCTGATAAAGTCCCAGCTTGATAAACCGGACCAACAGGAGCAACATGTTCCATTATCTCCCTTTTTCCTCCATATGCCCCAACAGGAAGACCGCCACCTATAACTTTTCCTAATGTTGTAAGGTCAGGATCAATACCGTAAAGCTCCTGAGCTCCCCCAAGGGCAAGTCTAAAACCGGTCATTACTTCATCCCATATAAGGAGAGCTCCATACTCCCTTGTTATTTCTCTAAGTCTCTGGTGGTATTCCTTTGATGGGGCTACAACTCCCATATTCCCGGCTACAGGTTCAATAATAACACAGGCAATATCATCCCCATGTTTTTTGAAGGCTTCTTCAACCGCTTCTATATTGTTGTACGGAAGCACTATAGTCAGCTGGGCTAACTCCTCTGGAATACCAGGGGTTCCTGGAATACCCAAAGTAGCTACCCCTGAACCTGCAGAAACTAAAAGACTGTCACCATGTCCATGATAACAGCCATCAAACTTTATGATCTTTTTTCTACCGGTGTATCCCCTGGCCAATCTTATAGCCGACATAGTTGCTTCTGTTCCGGAATTTACAAATCTCACCATTTCTATAGACGGAACAGCATCAATAACAGCTTTTGCCATCTCAATTTCAAGCTCTGTAGGTGCTCCAAAGCTTGTTCCGTAGTTTGAGACTTCCTTTATTGCGTTTATTATCTGATCATTTGCATGTCCAAGTATTAAAGGTCCCCAGGACAGTACATAATCTATATATTCATTATCATCAACGTCCCATACCCTGCTCCCTTTACCTTTTTTTATAAAAACAGGTTCCATTCCTACAGACTTAAAAGCTCTAACAGGGGAATTTACACCACCTACAAGATATTTTTGGGCTTCCTCAAAGAGTTTTTTTGATCTGTCAAGCCTCATTGACCGCTCCTTTTGCACTGTTTATTAATGAAATTATAACATTTTCAAGGACTGTAGAGTTTTTCCTAATGTTCAAGCAAAAATCTGTATATGGCCATCCTTGTAAAAAGACCATTTTCAACCTGATCAAGTATTAAACTTCTATTTCCATAAACAAGTTCACTTTGCATCTCTACCCCCCTATTTACAGGACCAGGATGCATAATAACAGCATCTTCTTTTAGGAGATTAATTCTTTCTTGATTTAGGCCGTATTTAATAGAATACTCATTTAATGTAGAAAAAAATACTTTTTTCTGTCTTTCAAGCTGAATTCTTAAAAATATAACAACATCTTTATCCTTCAAAGCTTCGTTAATATCTGTTGTTACATAATCAACATCAAAAACTTCCATATGTCTTGGGAGCATTGTCTGGGGTCCGCATATGGTTATTTCTGCCCCAAGCATTTTTAAAAGTTTCATATCTGAGCGGGCAACTCTGCTGTGGAGTATATCCCCTATAATAGATATTTTCAGGCCTTCAATTTTCCCTTTATGCTCAAGTATTGTAAAGGCATCTAATAATGCCTGGGATGGATGTTCATTTGCACCGTCTCCAGCATTAATAACATGGGATTTAACTTCCTTTGCGACGATGTAGGGGGCACCAGCCATAGAGTGCCTTATAACAATAAAATCAGACTGCATAGCTTCAAGGGTTTTTAT
>CAZHWB010000118.1:0-12869 GCA_964536105.1 uncultured Aquificales bacterium
TTTTTTACTTTTAAAAGATTGATTTTTGCCTCATTTGAATAAGAAACGATGCTTCCTAAAAAGTAGGCTGATGAACCTGGGACATTAACTATTCTTGATGCAATAAGCCCCCCTGTTGATGATTCTGCTGTTGATATTGTAAGTTCTTTTTCCCTTAAAAGTTTTCCTACAACCTCCTCCATTTCTATATTATCTTCGGCGTATATAATATCTCCTAATCTTTCCCTTGCTACCTTAACCTTGTTTTCTAAAAAGAAAGGTTCTTTATCTGTTATGAAGATATCAACCCCTTTAGGGGAAGCGTTTATTACCTTTCCATCTATATCGTGGAGTATATCATCTATTTCTATCTCATTTTTACCAAATGTTCTAAAAAGGTGAAGGTTTTTTTTCTTTTCCTTTATTCCAAGTAAATCAAAGGCTTTTTCAAGCATAGGCTTCATTTCTTCTGGAACGCCAGGAAGAGCAACAACAGCCTTTTTGACATCATCAAGGATTTTTATAAAACCAAGGGCTCTACCTTTTGGATTTTCAATCTTTACACTTCCGTAGGGAATTTTTGCCATCTTTTTGATGCTGTCATTTAAATCTCTTCCTGTTTTTTTAAGATACTCTTTTATTCTCTTCAGCCATTCCTCGTCATATACCAGCGGAACTCCTAATGCCTCCTCTACAGCTTCCCTTGTTAAATCGTCGGAAGTTCCGCCTAACCCCCCAGATATAAAAACAATATCCGCTTTATCAAGGGCTATTTTGAGAAAAAATGATATACGGTAGATGTCATCTCCTGTTATCCCTATTCCTACAACATCAATACCCCTTGAAAATGCTTCTTTTGCTATGTAAAGGCTGTTTTTTTCCTGTTTTAGTCCTAATGTGAATTCAGAGCCGGTTACCAGAACATAACATCTCATTTACTTTCTCCTTCAAAATGTTTTTCCCAGAGGGCTTCTATAGAAGAGCTTTTTATTATTCCTAATACTGTGTTGTTGTAAATAACGGGAATTTCATCAAGGTTATGTTTAGCCATAATTTTCATTGCTCTGTATAAGGTATCATACGGACTTACATAAAAAGTTAAAGGTCTGGCTATTTCCATCACTGATGTTTCATTCCATAGGTGTTGTGGAATTTGGGCTGCATCTTCTACAGACACTATGTATATCTTTCCATCATTTCCAATAACAGGATATGTTTTTGCTTTATAAAACGGATAATACATGGTCATAAGGGTATGTATAGTATCAGAGTATAAAAGAGGCCTTAATGTTTGCATTAAAGACTCTACTTTGTATTTAGATAAAACTGCTGAGATTTTTGTTTGCTCGTAGCTTATCTGGGCAGCACTTTTCAGGAACCACCCCAGCAGGAAATACCAGACAGCATTGATAAACTCCTGTTTGATTAAAGATAAAACTCCTAAAAGCATAAGAAAATAAGCAAAGGCCTTTCCTGTAAAGGAGCTTACCTTTGTAGCGGTGATAATATCTTTCTTTGTCCATATTAAAGCCCTTAGTATTCTTCCACCATCTAAAGGAAATGCAGGTATAAGATTAAATAAGGCAATGGCAAGATTTATATAAAACAGGTATGATATTAGCCCATAAATCAAATCATCATAAGGGTAAAGAAAGCCTAATATAAAAAATATCAAAGCCAGTATAAAACTGCATATAGGCCCGGCAATTGCTATAAAAAATTCAGCTTTTGGAGATGGGGCTTCCTCTTCTATCATAGCAACACCACCGAAAATGAAAAGATCAATATTACTGACATTTAAGCCAAAACGGCGGGCAACAAGGGAATGGGCAAGTTCATGGAGTAAAACAGATGTAAAAAGCAAAATTGTAGATAAAGCCCCAAATAACCAGTAGATAAAGGTAGAATAGCCGGGATAATAATAACTGTAATATTCTTCAGCAAGGGTGTACGATAAAAGAAAAAAAATAATAAACCAGCTGTAATCAAGATTAACCTGAATACCAAATACTCTAAATAAAGGAATAGGTCTGGATAAATCCATTTAACACCGCCCCTTATTTTCTTTTTATTTTCCTTCTCTTTTCAAAAACATTCAAGGAATGTATAAAAGGTTATAATAATAAGCTTAAAAGAATAAAACAACCAGGAGGTTTTAAATGAAAAAAAGCTGTAAAATTGCCGTTCTCCCGGGAGATGGTATCGGTCCGGAAATAATGGAGTCAGCTTTAGAGGTTTTAAAGGCTATAGAAAAAAAATATGATGTTTCATTTGAGTTTAAGGAAGGCCTTATTGGTGGAGCAGCTATAGATGAAACAGGAGAACCTCTCCCAGATGAAACGTTAAAAATAGCAAAAGAAAGTGATGCTGTTCTTCTGGCTGCTGTAGGTGGAGAGAAATGGGATAATCTTCCTACAGATAAAAGACCGGAAAAGGGCCTTTTAAAAATAAGAAAGGAGCTTGAGCTTTTTGCAAACCTGAGACCTGGAAAGGCTTACTCTGCCCTTTTAGATTCATCTCCCCTTAAAGAGAGTCTTATAAAAGGTGTAGATCTCCTTGTTATAAGGGAGCTTACAGGTGGAATTTATTTCGGTGAGCCAAGGGGTATAGAAGAGAGGGGAGGAGAAAAGGTAGGCTATAACACAATGATTTACTATGAGCATGAGATAAAGAGAATTGCAAAGCTTGCCTTTGAACTTGCCAGGAATAGGAGAAAGAAAGTAACAAGTGTTGATAAAGCAAATGTTTTAGAAGTTTCTGCAGTCTGGAGGGAGGTTGTTACAGAAACCCACGCTGATTACCAGGACGTTGAGCTTGAACATATGTATGTTGATAACTGTGCAATGCAGCTGGTTAGAAGACCAAAGGACTTTGATGTTATAGTAACAGGAAACTTATTTGGGGATATATTATCAGATGAGGCAGGGGCTTTAACAGGTTCTTTAGGTATGCTTCCATCTGCATCTATTGGGGAAAGATACGCTCTATATGAACCTGTTCACGGTTCTGCCCCTGATATTGCAGGTCAAGGAATAGCAAACCCTATTGCAATGATACTATCAGCAGCTATGATGCTTGATATAACATGTAAGCTACACGATGCTGCCAGAGATATAGAAAATGCTGTAGAAAAAGTACTGGAAGAAGGATATAGAACAGGTGATATATGGTCCCCTGGGACAAAAAAGGTAAATACAAAAGAAATGACACAGGCAATAATAGAAAGATTGTAAAACAGCCCCCTTTCCTGGGGGTTTTTGATAAATTTGTTGAATTTTCACATAAAAATCACAAAATATTAAAAGGAAAAGCTTATAATAGTATAAGTTTTTGTATGGGGAGAGTGAGTTGTATAGACTGCTGTTGATGGTTTTGCTTTTAACACTTAAGGTTGTTCATGCCATAGAACCTATAAAGCCTATTCCAGAGAGTGTTCCATACAACAGGGAAAAAGCACAGCTGGGAAAACTTCTTTTTCACGACCCTATCCTCTCAAAGGACAAAACCGTATCCTGTGCTTCCTGCCACGATCTTTATACAAAATGGGGAACAGATAGGAGATCAGTATCTATAGGGGTGGAAGGTAAAAAAGGATCCGCTAACGCTCCTACAGTATTTAACAGCTATTTCAACTTTAGACTTTTTTGGAACGGCAGAGCAAAGGATCTAAAAGAACAGGCAGAGGGGCCTTTGCATAATCCTGTTGAAATGGCTATGGATAAAAAAACTATAGAAGAAAGACTTAATAAATCCCCTATATATAAAAAGCTGTTTAAAAAAGTGTACAGCAGAGATTACGTCAGATATGAAGATGTGCTAGATGCTATAGCTGAGTTTGAAAAGGCTTTAATAACTCCAAACAGTAAGTTTGACAGATATTTAAAGTGTAAGGAAAAATCAAAAAATCCAGATAATTGTAAGGATATACTCACAAAGAAAGAACTAAAGGGATACCTGATATTCAAAAAAGTAGGTTGCGTCTCGTGCCACAATGGTATAAATATAGGGGGAAATTCTTTTCAAAAATTAGGTGTGGTCCATCCTTATCCCTGGAAACCTTACTATCCAGATAGATACCAGATAACAAAAAAAGAAAGGGATAAAAATGTCTTTAAGGTTCCATCCCTGAGAAATATAGAATGTACATACCCTTATTTTCATGATGGAAGTATAAAAACCTTAAGGGAGGCATTAAAAAAGATGTCCTACCATAATTTGGGGTTTGAACTTACAGATGAAGAAATAGATTATATAGAAGCTTTTTTAAAAACATTAACAGGGGAGCTTCCTAAAATATTAAGGAACGATAATGAAGATTAAAAAGAAAAAATTATTAGTAATACCATTTATTGCTATATTTTCTGTTATAGGACTTTTTTATTTCAATTTATGGACAAAGGAGTACTTCAGGACTTCTGAAGATATACTTGATAATTTCAAAGATCTCCAATCCCTTGAATATAGTCTTGATATTGACATAATAAAAAGCAGTTTTTTCCTTTATTATGACTACGATAATATATACAGGAAGCTAGAGGAGCTTAAGGGAAAAATATCCTACCTTGAAAACTCCCCCCATTTGAGAAACTCAAAGTATCATAAAAACTCCTTTCAGGAGCTGCAGAAATATAAAAAATACATAGATGAAAAAGAGGAAAATATAATAAAGTTTGAAACCTTAAACTCTATTATAAAAAATTCAACTATGTATATCCCTAGCCTTATTTTTAGATATATAAATACACTTAATAAGCCTCAGGAAAATAACGAGTATCTATATAAGCTTACCGCTGTTTTATCTTCCCTATTTCTTCTCAGGAATAATTTTGATTCGGACTTTTTTGATCCTTTAAAAGAGACAGCTACCTCTTTAAGGGATTTTTCATTTGATAATGATGAAAAACTTCAAAACTTCCACAGGGTATTAATGGCCCATCTGGATGTATTTATCCAGAATTATCCGGAGTACAACAGCTTATTAAACAAACTTATAAATGATGATAGAGGGAAGGAGTATTTAAAGAAGGCAAGTCAGTATTTTGTTGATGAAACAAAGCAGGAAACAGAGATCATCACGATATTCTCTTTTGGTTCAACAACATTTTTTCTTATCCTACTTGGTTTTACAGCTTATCTTCTTGTTTCTTTAGAAAAAAAGAATATTCAACTTATAAAGCTTACAGGGGAGCTTGAAAAGGCTCTTATAACAGACGAACTAACAGGTTTGCCAAATAGGAAAGCCTTTAATATGGAAGCTATCAAGCTTAAAAAACCTACTTTTATTCTTATAAACATAACAGGTTTTAAAAATATAAATGATTTTTACGGGACAAAAGCCGGTGACTTTATACTAAAGGAATTTGCTTCATTCTTGAAGGGATTTTTAAGGGAAAACAACCTGAAAGATGCGAAGCTGTACAGGCTTGGGGGTGATGAGTTTGGAATACTTTATGAGAATAGAAGAAAAGAAACAGAATCTATTGTAAAAAAACTTTTAAAGGAGCTGGAAGACAAAACATTTAGATATAAAAACTTGGAAATAACATTGAACGTTTATATTGGAATAACATTTGAACCTCCTTTACTTGAAAAGGCTGATATGGCCCTAAAGGAAGTAAAGGATAAAAGGGAAAAATACCTTATATACTCAACCCAGATAGACAAAAGTGTTGAGATTTTACAGAACTTAAATATCCTTGAAATAATAAAAACAGCTTTGAAAGAAGATAAGATTGTTCCCTTCTTCCAGCCTATAGTGGATAATAAAACAGGGGAGATAGAAAAATTTGAAGTTCTGGCCAGACTTGATACATCAAAGGATCAGTATCTATCACCGGGGATTTTTCTTCCGGTAGCTAAAGAGTCAAAATACTACAGGGACATAACAAAGACAATTGTTAGAAAATCTATAGAGACAATTATTGATAAAAATGTAAATCTTTCTATAAACTTTTCTATAGAGGATATCCTTGATAAGGTTGTTATTGATTACTTTTTAGGTCTTGTAAAGGATAATCCTCAAGTGGCCAGTAAAATTACTGTTGAGCTTTTAGAAAGTGAAAGTATTCAGAATTACAAGGAAATATACAAATTTGTTGAAGGGATAAAGAAATATGGAATGAAACTGGCTATAGATGACTTTGGAGCAGGATATTCTAACTTTTCCCATGTTGTAAACTTAAGGCCGGATTTTGTAAAAATAGATGGATCTTTGATAAAGAATATCCATAAGGACCCTTATTCAAAAATTATTGTAAGCACTATTGTTGACTTTTCAAAAAAACTTGATATAAAAACTGTTGCAGAATTTGTATCCTCTGTTGAGATATACAAGGTGATAAGAGAGCTGGATATTGATTATTCACAAGGATTTTTTGTAGGGAAGCCTTTAAAATATCTTGACGACTATAGAAAAATTCAGACTTTAAGATAAATTTTCTAAAAATCCCTAAATAGAGGTTTACAGGTGATAAGGTTTAACCAGTATCTTAAGGAGAAATATGGCGGTCGTATACAGAAAATAGCCATAGATGCAGGATTTACCTGTCCAAATAGGGACGGGTCCAAAGCTTCTGGAGGCTGTACATTCTGTAATAATGTTTCATTCAGCCCTTACGCTATGACTAAACAGACTGTTGAAGAACAGATAGAAAAGGCAATGTCTTTTTATAAAAAGAGATTTAAGAATGTAAAAGGCTTTCTTGCCTATTTCCAGGCATTCACAAACACGTATGCTCCTGTTGAGAAACTAAAAGAGATTTATGATAAAGCTATGGAATATCCAGAGATTATAGGTATGTCTATTGGAACAAGACCAGATGTTGTTCCTGATGAAGTTTTGGATCTTATAGCTTCTTACACTGTTGAAAAGCCTGAGGTCTGGGTTGAATACGGCCTTCAAACGGCAAATCCAAAAACCCTGAGGAATATAAATAGGGCCCACGGTGTAGCGGAGTTTGTGGATGCTGTATTGAGAACCAAGAAAAGGGCAGGGATTAAAATCTGTGCCCATGTTATTATTGGTCTTCCTGGTGATGAATACGAAGATTACATAGAAACTGCCAAGCTTATAGCTGCTCTTCCTATTGATGGGATAAAGATACACCCCCTTCATATTGTTAAACATACCGTTATGGAAAAGCAGTATGAAAGGGGTGAGATAGAAGTTCTTTCTTTAGAGGATTATGCAAAATACGTTGCAGATTTTCTTGAGTATCTTCCTGAGGACATTATTATCCACAGAATGACAGGGGAAGCAGAGGAAAGTGAACTTATTGCCCCTGATTGGTGTTCCCCAAAAAGAAAAATGGATGTGCTCAATGCCCTTGAAAATGAGTTTAGGAAAAGGGAAGCAAATAAAAAATTAAACCTTGTATCTAAATAGGAAGCTACCGGCTTCCTATTCTTTTAAAGCCTTTAGCACTATTTTATCAAGCTCTTTAGCTTTTGAAATATCCCCTGTATGTTCAAATGGTATTTTTCCCTTTACTGTTCCACCTGGGAAGAGGTTATCAACTGTATTTTCCACACTCATCTCAAATACAGAAACAGGAAAAGACAGCTCTTCTATCTCTTCCTTTACCATTTTTACACTTCCAGATATGCTGACAGCAGTGCCGTCTTCAAATACTTCAATAGAAGCATAAGGATTTTCTTTTAAGTTTTGGGCTGTTAAGGAATCTTTATTAACTGCAAATCTTATAGTTTTGTCGTCTAACGCTGTTAACCATGTTATAAAGGTTGTATAGGGTTTATTGTCTTTTGCTGTGGCAATAACTGAAGGTGTTAGATCTTTTAAAATTTCAGATATTTTCATTGTGAGCCCTCCTTTTATGGGTTTTAATAAAAATTTAGGCCTATAGCAGAAAATAATAAATAGTGGATATCATAAAAGAAGGGCTTTTTATAGGGAAAAGCGGCAAAGCCGCTTTGATATATATATTAAACTGTTTCAAGTTCTATTTTTTCAATGTTTGTAGCTGCCTGATTTACAGGAACAACGCCCCTTTCAGCAACCTTTTCATCAACTCTTTTTGGTTTTAATACCTTGAGAATGTACTCCATAGCTTTAAATGTTTTTTCTTTACCACCGCACGTATAAACATCAATAGCTGCATATCCATGTTCCGGCCACGTATGGATAGATATGTGGGATTCTTCTAAGAGGATAACGCCTGTTGCTCCGTGGGGGTGAAACTGGTGAAAGTGGGATGATAGTTTACTTAAACCTGCGTACTTAACAGCTCCTTCAAGAAGAGCTCTTACATCTTCTACATGGTCAATTTTGTCAAAATCAACACCATAAAGGTCTGCTAGGATATGCAGTCCGAGGGTTTTTTCCATTTTCTATCCTCCAGAGTTATTTTTTCAATAAAAAGAAATCTCCTCGGGCTGTCGCTGCCCATAATAAAAACCTCCTAAAAGGTTAAATTTTCAAAGAAAAAGGGATATTATTATATCACGGTTTTTAAATATACAAGAACTTTTCTATAAAGCAAGGCATAAGTTTAGTGATTAAAATCAGATTGCCTGAATATATATTAGATATAATTTAACACAATAAACCATTTATAAGGAGTTTAACCATGGGATTTCACCCTCAAGATGTCAGGTTTGATCTAGATCTGATAATGAAATACGCAAAGCCAGCCCCAAGATATACAAGTTATCCCACAGCCCAGGAGTTTGTTCCCATATCTGAAGAAGAATGGAGAAATAAAATAGTTGAATCAAATAACCGAAAAACCCCCCTATCTTTGTATTTTCATATTCCTTTTTGTGAATCTGCATGTCATTTTTGTGGATGTAATGTGATAATAACAAGAAGAAAAGAGGTTGTTGAGCCTTATCTTGAGCACCTTTTTAAAGAGATGGATATTGTTAAATCTCTTTTAGATCCTTCAAGGAAGGTTGTCCAGCTCCACTGGGGAGGAGGAACACCAAACTATCTTGAAAATGAGCAAACGGTAAAACTTATGGAAGAAATAAAAAAGAGATTTGATTTTGATAAAAATGCTGAGATTTCAATAGAAATAGATCCAAGGTATGTTGACAGGGAAAGGATATTTCTTTTAAGGGAGATTGGATTTAACAGGGTTAGTTTTGGAATACAGGATTTTAATCCAAAGGTTCAGCAAGCTGTAAACAGAATACAGCCTGAAGAAATGATATTTAATGTTATGGAATGGATAAGGGAGGCTGGATTTGAGAGTGTAAATATTGATCTTATATACGGTCTTCCTTACCAGACCCTTGAAACCTTCTCAGAAACAATAGAGAAGGTTATAAAGCTGAACCCTGACAGAATAGCAAACTTTAACTATGCCCATGTCCCATGGCTGAAAAGACTACAAAGGATGATTGATGAGAAAGCTCTTCCACCTCCTCAAGAAAAACTGGATATCCTTAAGATGGTTATAGAAAAACTTACAAATGCAGGTTATCTGTTTATTGGTATGGATCACTTTGCTAAACCTGATGATGAACTTGCAGTAGCCCAGAGGGAAAGAACATTACATAGAAATTTCCAGGGATATACAACCCACGCGGAAGCTGAGTTATTTGGTTTTGGGGCTACATCTATCAGTATGCTTTATGATGCCTATGCCCAGAACTACAAAAAGCTGAAGGACTACTATGAAGCTATTGAAGCTGGAAAACTTCCTGTGGAAAGGGGGGTTTTCCTGACAGAAGATGACATAATAAGAAGAGATGTAATTATGAGGCTTATGTCCCACTTCCAGCTTTATAAAGGAGAAATAGAAGAAAAATATAATATCCATTTTGATGAGTACTTTAGCCAGGAAATGGAGGAGTTAAAAGAACTGGAAAGGGACGGACTTGTAAAACTTTACCCTGATAGGATTGATGTAACACCAGCTGGAAGACTTTTAATAAGAAATATAGCTGTAACGTTTGATATTTATACAAAGGCTAAAAAGGAGAAAAGATTTTCAAAAGCTATATGATGAGGGAGATTTTAAAACAGGTAAAAGGAATAACAAATAATTCTAAAAAGGTAAAAAAAGATTATCTTTTTGTAGCTGTAAAAGGCACATCTTTAGACGGTCATGATTTTATAGATGATGCTGTAAAAAACGGAGCCACAGTTGTTTTTTTACAGGATAAGAGTTTAAAAAAAATTTTTGAAAAAAAGTATCCAGAGGTTAAATTCTTTCTTTTTGAAAATACCAGAAAAGCTTTAGGGGAAGCATTAAGGCTTTTCTACAGTGAGCCTGATGAAAACTTAAAGATATTTGGGGTTACAGGAACAAATGGGAAAACAACAACAACAAACCTTTTATACCAGTATCTAAATCTTTACGGGAAAAATACAGGTATTATAGGAACCATTGAATACAGGTATAAAGATGAGGTTTTTTCCTCTGGGAGAACAACCCCTGATCCTGTAGAGTGGTACCATCTTCTAAAAAAAATGAAGGATAAAGGAGCTGAATATGTAGTTTCTGAAATCTCATCCCATGCTGTAGATCAGCATAGATTTTATGGGACAGTTTTTCAAGGGGGGATATTTACGAATTTGTCCCAGGACCATCTTGATTACCACAAAACGATGGAAAATTACTACAATGCTAAAAAGACGTTTTTTCTATACATGGCAGAGAAAAATCCGGAAGCTGTAGCAGTTATAAATATAGATAATCCTTATGGAAAACGGCTTTTTGGGGAAATAAAAAATAAGCTGAATGTAGTCTCCTACGGAAAAAATGCCTCAGATTTTCAGATAAAAGATATAAATATATCTGTGCAGGGTACATATTTTAGTTTTCTGTATAAAGGAAAAGTCTTTTCTGTAAAAACCCCTTTACTGGGGGAATTTAATGTTTATAATCTTTTAGCTTCTATAGCCTTACTTGAAAAAAGTGGTGTTGATATTGAGTTTCTTGTTGAAAATGCAAAAAAGTTAAAACCTATAAAAGGAAGATTTGAAACAGTTTATTCTGGAGATTTTCTTGTTGTTAACGATTATGCCCATACTCCAGATGCCCTTGAAAATATACTGAAAAGTTTAAAAAAAATTGACCACCGTAGGATAATAACCGTTTTTGGTGCAGGGGGGAACAGGGATAAAACAAAAAGGCCCTTAATGGGTAAGGTTGCTGAAAAATATTCGGATGTTATTATTCTTACCTCTGATAATCCACGTTTTGAAAATCCAAACAGTATAATTGAGGACATAAAAAAAGGTATAAAGAAAGATGTTTTTATAGAGGTTGATAGGGAAAGGGCTATATATCAGGCTTTAAAAATGGCAAAAAAAGGGGATATTGTTCTGATAGCAGGGAAAGGTCATGAAACCTATCAGGAGGTGGAGGGAAAAAAATTTCCCTTTGATGATACTCTAATAGCAAAAAAATATCTCAATCTGTTATAATATTTGCTTCAAAATTTAAAATGGAGGAAAAGAATGGCGGTTTGTCAGATATGCGGAAAGAAAACAGCCCACGGTAACAGAGTTGCCCATTCAGCAACAACAACAAAAAGGGTATGGAGACCAAACTTACAGAAAGTAAAAGCTGTTTTAGCTGATGGTACGGTAAAGAGAATATACGTATGTGCCAAATGTCTTAAGGCAGGTAAGGTAAAAAAAGCTGTAAGATAAACGAAAATCAAGTATCTCCTGCAAAAAATCTTGACATTTAATAAAAAAAAGTATATTTAGTATGCTCATTTTAGGAGGAGGTTTACCATTATGGATATTAAGAAAATAAAAGAAGAACTTCTCAAAAAAAGGCAGGAGATACTTGAGTCCCTTTCAAACCACAACAGTGAAGAGTTAAATGAAAAATCTGGGGTAGAGGATGCTGCTGATATTGTTACTTCAGAACTAAGCAGAGAAACTGTGTATAAACTGTCCCAGGTTGATAGAGAAACCCTTTTTCTTATTGATATTGCCCTAAAGAAAATAGAAAACGGAACTTACGGTGTATGTGAAGAGTGTGGGGCTCCTATTGGAGAGAAAAGACTGGAAGCTATCCCGTGGGTGAGACTCTGTATAGATTGCAGTCAAAATGAAGAAACAATAAGAACACTCACCAGCAGAAATGAAGATGTTTCTTACTACAATATTATCCCTACAACATTTGAAGAGGAAGAGGAAAACAAAAAATTACCGGAGTAATATTGAAAAAATTCCATATATTTCTTCTTATATCAGCGGGGGTTATCTTTTTAGATCTTTTAACTAAAGAGATAGCTGTAAAAGTTCTCAGTGATAAAGATATATCTGTAATACCAGGTTTTTTTGACCTTACCCTTGTATGGAACAGGGGAGCCGCTTTTGGCATTCTTGCCCAGGCCCCTGAGGTTGTAAGAAAACTTATACTTATATTTGCTTCAGCTCTGGCAGTAGTTATTGCGTTTATTTATGCTTATAAAAAGCAGGATAAACTCCACCCTATACAGCTGTATTCTTTAGCCCTTATATCTGGAGGGGCGATTGGGAACCTTTACGACAGGATTTTTATCGGGGCTGTAAGGGACTTTATAGATGTCCATATAAAGCAGTACCACTGGCCAGCGTTTAATATAGCCGATACATCTATAACCCTTGGAATTATTTTATTTGTTTCTTATGAACTTTTTTTTAAATCAAGATGGGCAAAAAGAGAAGAGCCATAAGGCTCTTAACTGTTTTGAAGATATTTTTTCTCAAGTTTGTCAATTAAAAATGCCAGTGCAATGAAAATACCCCCAACAAAAACAGAAAACAACCATTTAGCTGTTCCAGTTAAGCCAAATAAATCAGCTAATGTTTGCTTACCAATAACCTCTCCATGTAAGAAAGAAGCTTCATATACAGGGTAAAGCATTGTAAATACAACTCCACCAATAATACCTGCTATAATACCAAATAAAGCATCAATTCT
>CAZHWB010000119.1:0-4355 GCA_964536105.1 uncultured Aquificales bacterium
TAATGGCATTCTTCTTGAAAAAACAAAAACCAATACCCCGGGGTACAAAAAAAATAAGAGGAGGTTAAAGATATGGTTTTTGAAACAAAAACTTATAAGGAATTTCACCAATGACCCCCGTAAGGGGGTCAATTATCGCAATTCTATCAATTTTAGCAGGATTAACATTAATAATTGTCTTTGGATTTTTATTTAATACGATTATTTTAGATAATGTGGCGATTGATATTAATGTAAATTTAACCATTAATATTAATGTTAATTTAGATTTTAGTTTAATAACAATAACAATAAATTTTCCCAAAAATAGGGGGTCCCGCTAGGACTCCCTTTCTTTTATAAATAATCAAGGGCTTTTTCAAGATTTCCTTTTAGATTTCTCAATATATAAATAAGTTCATCTTCATCAAAATCCCTTGATACTTTTTCTTTCCTTTCAAAGTCATATATAAAGAAAATCTCTTCTCCATAACTGCCTACAACATATTTAGATACCCCTATAACAGCCCCTGCCAGAACAGAGGATTTAAAATCCGGTGTTAATTTTTCTCCAGTCTTCACGTTGTACAAGGAAAAAACCCTATTTTTCTTTCCCCAAAAATATATACTTTCTCCTGTTAAAGCTCCCCTGTCTCTTATTTTTTCAAACCACGGGGTTATCTGGGCTTCAAGGGTAAACAAAGCTTCTTTTTTATCTTTTGTTCCCCTGAAATATGGAGATTGTCCTTTAACAAGACCTAAAGGAGAAATCCAGTCAAAAAAGTCTGAAACCCTTTTTCCTTCTCTGTCATATATAGCCCACCTAACATTTTTTAAATCTCTTAAAGGATCATTTTTGTTTATATTATCCTCCGTGGCAATAAAATAGTCAGATTCACCTTTAGGAAGCCCTTCTTTAAAAAAATAAGAAAAATTTTCAAACATACCTTCACCTCTTTTTTATTTAATCTAAGAAAATATATATAAAAGGCATATGCTTATCTTATGAGCTTCTTCATTGAAAAATCCATTTTAATGTAGATTTTTAAAATAAAAACAGGGAGAAAAGTAATGTTTAAAGCTTTAGCTATCTTTTTGTTGGTGGTTTCTCTTTCTTTTGCTTCAGAAAAAATATTAAAAGACCTTGAAACAGCGTGGAACTATTATGAAAAAGGTCAATTCTATGAAATGAAAAAACTGTCTGAAAAAATACTGAAAAAATCATTAGAAGAAAAATTTCCAAAGGGGATAGTAGAAGGATACTACTACCTCGGCATTGCAAACTTTTCTTTAGGAAATATCCCTGAAGCATTAGAATATGCAAACAAAACTATTGAGTTTTCTAAAAAATATAACAGATACAGATGGAAAGCATACGGACATGCACTTGCCGGAGAAATATTAAGAAGTCTTAGGAAATATGATGAAGCATTAAGCCACTTTAAAAAAGCTTACAAACTTGCAGTTTCAAACAACAATAAAAAAATGATACCTCCAGCGTTAATAAATATTGGAAACATATACTACGATAAAAGGAATTTAAAAAAGGCCGTAGATTACTACAAACAGGCCCTAAAGTATGCAGAGGGCATAAACCTCAGAAAATCCTACATCGCATTTATAAACTACAACATAGGCATAACATTCTACAGAATGAAAAATTACAAAGAGGCTGTAAAATTTCTGGAAAAGTCCATCAGCCTTTATAAAGAGATTGGAAATAAAAAATCCCAGATAGAGGCAAAATTTTACACTGCAAAGGCTTATATGAAAGAGGGGAATAAAGAAAAAGCTAAAGAAATTTTTACACAGATAATAAATGAGACAAAAAAAGGCTTCATCCACAAAAGGGCAAAATATTTTCTAAAAAAGCTGGAGAAAAACAAATCCTAAAGAAATTCCCAAACTGATATAATATTTACCAAAAAGCAGGTAAGAAGATGTCTGTAAATGTATCCTTAGAAACCTTTAAAGAGCTGTCCAAAAAACATAATGTAATCCCTGTTTATAAAGAAATTCTATCTGATCTTGATACACCTTTATCTGTGTTTATGAAAGTATATTCCCCAGACAGATTTAATTTTCTTTTTGAAAGTGTTGAACAGGGAGAAAATATAGGTCGCTACTCTTTTATAGGTTCTTCTTTACCTGTTTACATAAAAACCAAAAAAAAGTTTGTAGAGTTTTACAACAACGGGAAAATTAGATGTAAAAATACAGAAGACCCAATAGATGAACTAAAAGAACATATAAAACAGTTTAATCCAGCTAAGATTGATGGACTTCCGCCGTTTTGGGGAGGTTTTGTTGGATATCTTGCTTACGATGTTATCCATTTTTATGAACCAATACCAGACATAAAACCAGATACCCTACAGCTTCCAGATCTGTACTTTTTCTTAAGTGATGAGGTCATTGCCTTTGACAATGTAAACAACACAATAAAAATCATCGTATCAGCCATTTTAGATGATGAAATATCCCCAGAGGAAAAATATCAGGAAACAGTAAGCAGAATAAACAAAATAGAAGAAAAACTATGCAAAGATATTAAAACAGAAAGAATATCCATAAAAGATATAAAAAATGTATCTGTAGAGAAATGGAAATCAAATTTCAAAAAAGAAGACTTCCTTAAAGCCGTTGATAAATGTAAACACTATATAAGAGAAGGGGACATAATACAGGTTGTAATATCCCAGAGATTTACAAAAAAATTAAAAACAAACCCCCTAAATGTTTACCGTTCAGTCAGAGCAATAAATCCCTCCCCTTACCTTTTTTATCTTGATTTAAGGGATATAAAGCTTATAGGCTCTTCCCCAGAAATTCTTGTATCTGTACAAAATGGAAAAATACTAACAAAGCCAATAGCAGGGACAAGACCAAGGGGAAAAACTCCAGAAGAAGACAGAGCCTTAAAGGAAAACCTTCTCAGTGATGAAAAAGAAAGGGCGGAACATCTTATGCTTGTTGATCTTGCAAGAAACGATGTAGGAAAGGTAGCAAAATCAGGTTCAGTAAAAGTGGATAGATTTATGTATATAGAAAACTATTCCCATGTAATGCATATAGTTTCCGATGTATCAGGGGAAATAAAAGAAGATTTACATCCTTTAGATGTCCTCAAGTCTGTTTTTCCTGTAGGAACTGTAAGCGGAGCACCAAAAGTTAGAGCAATGCAGATTATAGAAGAACTTGAACCAGAAAAAAGAGGTCCTTACGCCGGAGCCGTTGGATACGTGTCCTTTGATGGAAACATAGATACAGCAATAGCAATAAGAACTGCCGTTGTTCAAAAAGACAACATTTACATACAGGCAGGAGCTGGAATTGTTGCCGATTCAGTACCTGAAAAGGAATATGAAGAAACAGTCAATAAAGCAAAGGCAATGATAAAAGCTGTAGAAATAGCAGAGGAAAGCAGTAAAGATACCTCCTGTTGATTTTATAAAACAGTGTTTGATTTTTTCAAAAGCATTCATTTATAATAGTTTCCTCTATAACTAAAAACTTAAAGGAGAGGTGCGTATATGAGCTTTTTAGAAGAATACAGGAAGCATGTAGAAGAAAGGGCAAAGCTTGGAATACCTCCACTTCCATTAAACAAAAAACAGGTTGAAGAACTTGTGGAGCTTCTTCAACAGGTTCCAATTGTTGAAGAAGAGTATTTAATGGACTTATTCTTAAACAGAATTCCACCGGGGGTTGATGACGCTGCATTTGTAAAGGCTAAATTTCTTGCAGATATAATTGAAGGAAAGGCAAAATCCCTTGCCATTACCCCTGTTCATGCTGTTCAGATACTTGGAACTATGCTTGGGGGATACAACGTTGAACCTCTTATAAAAGCACTTTCCCACAAAGATGAAGAAATAGCCAAAGAAGCTGCTAAAGCTTTAAAAAATATACTTCTGGTTTATGACTATTTTAACGATGTTGTGGAACTTGCAAAATCAGGAAATAAATATGCTCAGGAAGTTCTTGAAAGCTGGGCAAATGCTGAGTGGTTTACATCAAAAGAACCGCTTCCAGAAAAAATAACTGTTACAGTTTTCAAAGTTCCGGGAGAGACTAACACTGACGATCTTTCCCCTGCAAGGGAAGCATCAACAAGAAGTGATATCCCATTACACGCACTTTCAATGCTGCAGGCTAAAATGCCAGATGCTATAGAAACTATCCAGAAGCTTAAAGAAAAGGGACACCCTGTTGCATTTGTCGGTGACGTTGTTGGAACAGGTTCTTCAAGGAAATCTGCTACAAACTCCCTTATGTGGTGGATTGGTGAAGACATACCTTATGTTCCGAATAAAAGAAGAGGTGGAGTTGTTATAGGAGGAGTTATAGCTCCGATCTTCTTCAATACATGGGAA
>CAZHWB010000120.1:0-54492 GCA_964536105.1 uncultured Aquificales bacterium
TGAAATGGATGTAAAAGATTTACTTGCAACTCAAAACTTTCTATCCCACTTAGTTCAGATAAAACCCGTTAATTTTAATGTATAAAAAAATTTAGCTCTAAGCAAGTAATAAAGCTAACTTCAGAGCTTTTTAGTTTACACTTCAGATCCTCGCAAAAGAGGGTAATTTGCATCGTATCGGCAGTAATGCAAATATATTTTCTATTATATTCTCGCAAATCTGCTTAAATCAACAATTTACGCAGAAATATATTTTCTATTGAAAATGCAAAACTTAATAAGAACTATTACTAATAATCCTATTCTTTTTCCACGTAGCCACATAGATATTTTACTAAAAAACTAACTGGATTAAAAATAGAATTGGAAAAAGTGAAAAAAACACCATAAAAAACAGTTTTGTATCTATATAAAATATACTTTTGTGAAGCAAATTACTTTAATAAATGAAAATATATTGCGGTAACTTATTTATAAATGTGATAACTATTTGATAAAATGTTCAAAAAAACTGCGGGAGTAGATGATGATAACCTTTGAAGAAGCCTTGAAAATAGTTATTGAAAACACAAAGACACTTCCTTATGAAAAAGTTCCTATAACCCAGTCTTTAGGTAGAGTTTTGGCTGAGGATATTATTGCAGATAGAGATCAGCCTCCGGCTGATAACAGTGGAATGGACGGTTTTGCTGTAAGATATGAGGATATAAAAGGTGCAACTGAAGAAAATCCTGCAGTTTTAGAGCTTGTAGGAGAGGCAAAAGCTGGAGGTGAACCCCCTGTTATATCTGAAGGAAAAGCATCATATATTTATACAGGGGGACTTATACCTCAGGGAGCTGATACTGTTGTTCAAAAAGAACTTACAAAGGTAGAGGACGGTAAGGTTTTTATCTTTCAGGAGCTGAAAAAGGGAGCAAATATAAGAAAACAGGGTGAGGATTATAAAAAAGGGGATGTTTTACTGAAAAAAGGTTCTAAAATAAGGGAAGCTGAAGTTGGAATTCTTGCTTCAGCAAATAAAGGATTTGTCTATGTTTACCAGAGACCAAAGGTAGGTATCCTTACTACAGGAGATGAAATATTAGATATCGGAGAGCCAATAACATCTGCATCTCAGATAAGAACATCAAATACTTACGCCCTTTATTCCCAGATATTGGAAGCTGGAGGGGAGCCGGTTATTTTAGGTTTTGCGAAGGATAATCCTGAGGATTTAAGGGAAAAGCTCAGAAATGCTTTTACCTGTGATATTCTCCTTACCACTGGAGGGGTATCTGTAGGAGATTATGATCTTGTTAAGGACTTTGTTTGTACAGAATTAGGTGTAAAAATTCTTTTCTGGAAAGTTGCACAAAAACCTGGAAAACCCCTTGCTTTTGGAGTATGGGGGGAAAATGATAGAAAGTTATTTTTTGGAATTCCTGGAAATCCTGTAGCTGCTATGTTTGTTACAGAAGCTTATGTAAAACCTGCTGTAAGAAAAATGAAAGGTGAAAGAAAAATCTTAAATCCTGTTGTGAAAGCTAAGCTTATTGGAGGATACAAAAGGAAAAAAGGGGAAAGAAAAGAGTTCATAAGGGTTTCTGTAGAACTGACAGACCACGGTTTTACAGCAAAAGCCTTCGGAAAACAAGGATCAAATATTCTTACAGGTATGACCTTTGCCAATGGATTTGGTATTGTTGATATAGGTGTAACAGAGATAAAGGACGGAGAGGAAATAGAAGTCTTATTATTTGATACATCATTTTTATATAGGGAGTTATGAATAAAAAATTTCCTGTAGAAAGGGAAAGAACGTTAAAGCAGTATATTATTGCTTTTTTTGTTCTTTCCTTTCTTTTTATAACTTTTGTTTCCGTTCTTATTGTAGTTCCCTATATTTTTACAAAAATCTGGGGATATTTATTCTCCCCAGTTGAATACAGCTTTATTTTTGTTGTGGTTTTTTGGCTTATTTTTGTCCTTTTAGCGTGGTTTATTAGATTAACTTTATATTTTTTTAAGTATTAAGCTCAGGCACAAGGTTTTTAGGTTTTTCCCCTTTAATAAAAAGACTTATTTCCTCTACAGATATATCAAGAATTCTTTCCAATGCATCTTTTGTATAATAGGCAAGGTGAGGTGATAGAATCACGTTATCCTCATTTAGTAAATAATACTTTTCTGCAGCCTTTTCTATTTTTATCGCCGGAACCTGATCCCTCTTTAAAAGTTCTTCTTCTTTTCCTATTTCCTCCTCCAATGTATCAAGGGCTACCCCACCGGCAAGTCTTCCCTCTTTTAGGGCTTCAACCACTGCTTCAATCTCTACAACAGCTCCTCTAGAGGTATTGATAAGCATAGCGTCTAATTTTGTAAGTTTTAGATTAAACTTGTTTAATGTATATTTGGTTGCCCTTGTGTATGGTAGATGAACAGTTATAACATCTGAGCGCATTAAAAGTTCCTCAAGGCCAACGTATTCAACACCATAATTTTCAATAAGTTCAGGTTTTTTTGTCCTGTCATACGCCAGAATCTTCATTCCAAAACCATAGGCTAAACGGGCTACATGGGCACCTATTCTTCCGGTTCCAATTATGCCTATGGTTTTCCCTAAAAGATCAATTCCCATAAGACCTTCCCGTGTAAATTTACCTTCAGAGGTGTTTTTTATCATCGGTTTTAATTTCCTTGCTAAGGCAAGTATCATAGCGAATGTAAACTCTGCAACAGTATTGTTGCCGTATCCCGGGATATAAGAGACCAAAATCCCTTTCTTTTTTGCATATTCAATATCTATATGCTCATAGGTAGCAGCCCTTGAAACGATAAATTTTAGATTTGGCATTTTGTCTATAACGTTTTTTGTTATTTCTGAATATATAAAAACACTGATGATATCAGCATCTTTATATAGCTCAACATTTGTTTCATTAAGGGCTTCCTTTGTAAAGAGAAAATCTCCTTTTATGCCGTATTCCTTTAGTTTTCTTTCCAAATGGAGTTTTTCCCAATCATCAACCCCAAAAAAGTAAATTTTCATAAGAAAACCTCCATTTATCCTTTATACTTCCAGTAGACAATAACCCTGGAAAGAATTGTAACAATCAAAATAAAGAATGTTATTACAAAAGAAGCTGCCCAGGCTTTTGTATGCCAGTCTTCATAGGGACCCATAGCGTAGTTAAATATTGTAACAGTTAAAGAAGCAATTGGTTCATTCATATTCATTGTAAAATAAGAGTTATTAAAGGATGTAAATAAAAGGGGAGCTGTTTCTCCTGCAACCCTTGATATTGAGAGAATCACCCCTGTTAATATTCCTGTAGCTGCAGCCCTGTAAACAATATCCTTTATTACCCTGAAGTATGAAGCTCCAAGGGCAAAGGCAGCCTCTCTCAGCGTCCACGGAACAAGGGAAAGCATATCCTCTGTGGTTCTTAAAACAACAGGGATCATTATAAAGGCTAATGATGCAGCCCCTGCCCAGCCGTTAAATCCCTGGATTTTATCAACAAGTTTAGGCATCAGATATAAGAAGGAAAAAAGACCAAGCAAAACAGACATCAGAGTTATAAGAAGATTTACAAACTTACCTGTAGATGGATTTTTTATAGAAAAGAATCTGTTTACAATGAAACCTAAAATACCGCCGAATATAATGGATATTATCGCAGATAAAAAACCAACAGCAACAACACCGCCTATATTTATATTTCCTATAGGTTTTACAAGTATGGCATATATAAATGTTCCAACGACAATTGAAGGGACGCTTACCATAATATCAGATAAAATGGAAACAGTTTTAGCAAATTTAGTTCCTCTGGCATACTCTGCTATAAATGTCCCTGCCAGAATTCCTAAAGGAACACCCATAATAGTAGCAAAGAAAACAATTTCAAGCTGACCTACAAAGGCATTCCTTAAACCACCCCCTGGTATGCCAGGTGGTGCAGGATCTTCTGTAAAAAGTTCCCAGTTTATTCCCTGGATACCGTGCCTTAAAACATCAAAAAGAATAAACACTAACCAGAATAAACCAAATACAGCTGCAGCTGTTGAAAGGGATAGGGCAAAGAAACTGATAATTTTTCTTCTTTTGACAATGGGACTTTCTTTATACAGATCTTTTGTGTTCATCTTGAGTATCCCCTTTCAGCTTTTAGAAGGAAAAACTTGGCAACTGCAAGAATAACAAAACTTAAAACAAAGAGAATTAGAGCAAGATAGAATAAAGATGAAAGGTATATATCTGTATCTGCTTCTGTGAACTCATTTGCCAGTGTTACAGTTATGGTTGCCGCTGCATCAAAAAGGGAGGTTGTTATTTGATGGTTATTTCCTAAAACAAAGGCAACAGCCATTGTTTCTCCTAAAGCTCTACCTAAAGCAAGGACAATACCTCCATAAATTCCAAGCTTGGCGTAAGGGATCATTATGTCTTTAACCACTTCCCATTTTGTTGCCCCAAGAGCATAAGCAGATTCTTTCATTATATTTGGGGTAAGATTTAGGGAATCTCTGGCAATACTTGTAATGAAAGGAACTATCATAATGGCTAAAATGACACTTGCAGTAAAAAGGTCTATTCCCTGTGGATCTCCCTGGAACAGCATACCTATAATAGGTATCTGTCCAAGGGTTTTTTGGAGCATAGGTTCAACATACTCAGCCATAATAGGGGCCAGTGTGAAAAGTCCCCACATTCCATAAATGATACTTGGGATTGCAGCCAGCATTTCTATGGCTATACCTATAGGTGTTTTAAGTATATGGGGAGAAATTTCTGTTAGAAATATGGCTATTCCAAGGGCTAATGGTATTGCAAGAACAAGGGATAAAACAGTTGTTACCAATGTTCCGTAAAGGGAGGCTGCAGCTCCAAAAACTTCATTTACCGGATCCCAGTCAACAGTAAACACAAAATTTAAAATTCCAAATTTATGTATAGCAAGGGAGGACTCATTATACAAAACAAGTATTGTTGAGAATATAAGAACAAGAACTGTGAATGTCGCAGAAAAAGAGATTAAAGCAAAAATAATATCCGATATGGGAAGCTTTGTTAATTTCTTCATTATATCGGCTCTATGCCTCCATATATTTTAAAAATTATAACAAAAAAGGGCTGGGAAGCCCCAAAAAAATAGCAGCAGCGATAGGAGGACTTAAGGTGCTATGCCGTGTTCCTCCCAGTATTTATATACTTTCTCTTTTAATTCCTTTGGAAGAGGAACATAATCAAGCCTTATTGCAATTTCATCTCCCTTCTCAAAAGCCCATTTGAAAAACTTATTTACCTTTTTGTTAACTTCTGTTTTTTCCCTTGCCTCAAGTATAAACGATGCACCTGCTATAGGCCACGCCTTTTCTCCAGGGGCGTTTACCATCCAGAGGTAAAAATGTTTCTTTGGATCAAACTCTGCTGTTGCCCCTGCTGCCTTAAATGTCTCAATAGATGGGGGAACAAAATTTCCAGCTTTATTTTTAAGAAGGGTGTATTTGAGCCTATTTTGTTTGGCATAGGCAAACTCAACATATCCAATAGAATATTTTAATCTTTTTACATAGTTTGCAACCCCTTCATTTCCCTTTCCACCTATTCCAACAGGCCATTTAACGGCTTTTCCTGCTCCTACCTTTGATTTCCAGTCTGGACATACCTGTGCAAGGTAGGTTGTGAATATAGCTGTTGTTCCTGAGCCATCTGACCTGTGGACAACTTTTATATCTTTATGGGGGAGTTTTAACTTTGGATTTAATGCTTTTATTTTTGGATTGTCCCAGTATTTTATATCCCCAAGGTATATATGACAGAGGGTATCCCCATCTAACTTAAGTTTTCCTGCCTTTACTCCAGGAATATTAACAACAGGAACTACCCCTCCAATTATTGCTGGGAACTGGTAAAGTTTGTATTCGTCCAGTTTTTCCGGGGATAAAGGAGCATCAGAAGCTCCAAAATCAACAGTTCTGTTTTTTATCTGCCTAATGCCTCCACCTGAACCTATAGACTGGTAGTTTAGTTTTATGCCTGTTTCTTTGTAATACATATATGCCCATGCAGCATAAACAGGATATGGGAATGTAGCACCTGCTCCATTTATTGTTTCACCTGCGATTGTTGTTGCTGTCAGGAATGCCGTTGTTAAAAGCCCTGTTATTATTTTTTTCATTTTATTAAACCTCCATTTATTTTGGGAGCTAATGATATATTAACCCCCAAATGTTTAAAATTTATGAAGAAACTGTTAAGAAATCTTAACAATCAGAAAAACCACTGGGAAGTAAGCTTCAGTCTATCAATATCTTTATTTCCTATATCTTTACCGTACTTGTCCTTCTGATAGGAAATACCTATTTTTGTTGTATTGCCCCTTAAGTACCAGTTTATACCAAAGATTGTTGATTTAAGCTTGTAGTCCCCATCTGAATTATCCCACCTTTTCCATTCCTCATATCTGGCAAAAGGAGCAATGTAGTAAAAGTCTGTAAATACATACTCCCCTGTGATATACCAGCCCTTTGCATCTCCAGTTTCTATACTTGGGGCTGTCCAGTCCTTTACAACACCATCAAAATCAAAATACTCTGCCTGAATAAAAGCCCCTTTATAATGGGCTGAAAATTCGTAATTTATTAATGTTCTGTCAAGTTCACCTGTATTTGAGCTGATTTTATATTTGATTTTTGGAACCCTCCAGTATCCAACACCGAATGATATATGTTTTCCCTGTCCAAAGTATGTTTCTGTTCGCTTTGTTTCTTCCCAGCCAGGGATAGGGGATAAAATAATTTTACCTCCGTAGAAAAAGTCCTCCTCTATTATGCTTCCGCCGTAATGGGATAAACTTTTGTGATTTACTGCATCGTAAAATTTTCCGCTGTAAACAGAATCCCCAAATGCAAGCTGGTAGTGGATTTTCTTTTTCCAGTTTCCATAAATCTGGGCATTTGTTGCACGTCTATTATGGGAGATGAACTGGGCAGCTTCATCTGCTACATGGGGTCTGTCATAATGGATTACCCAGGCGGATTTTACTGTTTCAGTTCTTGATACATCTATTTTTCCCCTGTAAAACTTAAAGTTTATTAAAGATGTCCCAAAAGGTTTTTTAATCTTGAGGTATGCATCACCAACATTAAATTCCTGCTCCCCTTTGTCCTGATAATTTGCTTTGTCATTTCTGATATCCATTGTAAAGGACACATGCTTACCAAATCCTGCCCCTATCTCAAGCCTTGTTCTTCTTAAATATGCATCCCATGTATTTATATCCTCTTTTGCAGGGTCTTTATAGTCCACCTTATAGTTTTCAAATGTTGCCTGAATTCTAACCCCAACCTTTATATACATGTCAGGATTGTCAAAGGCTGTGATTTTTATATTTGGACCTGTTTCCTTTCCAAGGGGAAAATCTGGAGATTTTTTATTTATAACATGGGCATGTTTTTCTAACTTTTTCTTTATTTTTCCGATTTTCTTTTTATGCTCATTTTTAATTTCTTCCTGGAGCTGGAGAGCTTCTTCTTTTGTTAAGATACCCTTTTCATACAGCTTTCTTACAACAGGGTTTTGTATATCCTGTGCTATAGCAAAACCTATTGAAGACAGGATGGCTGTCAACAAAACTGTTTTTTTCATAAAAAACCTCCAGTTAAACATTTATCATGTTTTTGTCATTGTAAATGATATTTGTTAAGCGAATATTAAAAAAATGTTAAAAATTCTTAACAAAGGAGAACAGGATGGATATAAAAGGGAAAAATGTTCTTATAACAGGTGCTGGAAAAAGGATAGGTAGAAATTTAGCGTTAAATCTTGCAAAGGAAGGGGCAAATCTAATCCTTCATTACCACTCGTCAGAAAAGGAGATAAAAGAGGTTGAGGATCTTGTAAAATCCTACCAGGTAAAAGTTTTATCTTTAAAGGCAGATTTAACAGATATGAAGGACGTTTACTTTCTTATAAAAGAGAGTTTGATATTCTTTAGAAAGGTGGATATTTTGATCAACAACGCCTCTGTATATTACCCTACGCCCCTTGATACAGTAAAGGAAGAGGATTTAGACCTTTTTTATCTTGTTCATGTAAAAGCACCCTTTTTTCTGTCTAAAGAACTTGGCAGGCTTATGTATGAAAATAAGGAAGGTAGAATTATAAATATTGTTGATTATGCTCCCCTTAGACCTTATAAGGATTTTACCCCCTACGCTGTATCAAAGGGGGCAATGCTTACAATGACAAGGGCTTTTGCAAAGGAGCTTGCCCCTTATGTTCTGGTTAATGCAATTCTTCCTGGTCCTATTGTTCCTGCTGAGGATTTAGATGATTTAGAAAAACCTTTAAAAAAAACATTATTAAAAAAATGGGCTGGAGAAAAAGAGGTGTGGAAGGGGGTAAAATATTTAATTGAGACAGATTTTACAACAGGAGCTTTTCTTCCTGTTGAAGGGGGTCGATTAATTTGCTGACAGATAGTATCACATTTTTAGGTACAGGTGGAGGAAGGGTTGTTGTTTTTAGGCAGTTAAGACATTCAGGGGGAATGTGGCTTAATCTAAAGGGAACTAACATCCTTATTGACCCAGGTCCTGGTTCTCTGGTTAGGATTTTTGAAAGGGGATTTGATACAAGGGATATAGATATTGTGGTTGTATCCCACAGACATCTTGATCACAGTTCAGATCTTAATGCTGTTGTAGAATCAGCTACAGAAAGTACAAAAAAACCTTTAAATCTTCTTGTATCCCCTGAAGATGTTGTTTCTGGGGAGGAGCCTATACTTTTGAAATACCTAAAAAAAGGTATAAAAAATTTTGGTATTGAAAAAGAAGGAAAAGAATTTGAATTTAAAAATGTAAAAATAAAAACTCTTGTAAGGCATATACATGCAGGTGCACAAACCTACGGACTTTCTTTTTATAGCGGTGAAAAAATGGTTGTGTATGTTCCCTGTGGAAAATTTTACGAAAAGATGTTAACAGGATATCCTGAAGGTGCAGATTTGATGATTTTTAATACAACATTTTTAAAACCAAAGGGAGCTATACAGCATCTCTCAGCTGAAGATGTCCTTAGAATGTTGAAGAAATTAAGGCCTAAAAAGGCTGTTATTACACATTTTAGCTTAGAAATGTTAAAATCAAATCCAAAGGCAGTAGCTTCCTGGCTTGAAAGGGAGAGTGGAATTCGGGTAATTGCAGCTGAAGATGGGATGAAAGTAAGTTTCTAAAAAAGGAGAAGAAAGATGCGCATTTTGATTATTGGAGGAGGTATTATAGGTCTCTCTATAGCGAGGGATCTGTATAAGGAAGGGTTTGAAGTTGTTATAATTGAGAGGGAAAGAATAGGACGCGGCGCTTCATGGGTTGCTGGTGGGATGCTTGCTCCCCAGTCAGAGGGACTTCCTATTAATCCTTTTTTTGATTTTTGTATTCAGGCACGGGACATGTATAAATCTTATGTTGAAAGTATTGAAAATGACACTGATATAAAGGTTGATTACTGGGAAAGTGGTATTTTTTGTCCTGCTTATTCAGAGGAAGAGGCTGAGGAACTTAAAAAGAAACTTGAGGAGTACAGAAAATACGGATTAACAGGTGGCTGGTTAGACAGAAAAGAAATAGAAGATGCCTATAAATCTCTAGGCCCAGATATTATAGGGGGTGTTTTATACCCGGACGACAGTCAGGTAGACAACAGGCTTTTAATGCTTGCTTTAGAAAATTACATAAGAAGAAAAACAATGGTAAAGCTTTATGAAGGAACAACAGCCCGTGAGATAATGCACCACAAAGGCAAGTTTCAAGGGGTACAAACAGATAAAGGACTACTGGTAGGAGATGCCTGCATTATTGCTGCCGGTGCCTGGTCAGGGGAAATTGATAATATCCCTGTTTTCCCTGTAAAAGGGGAGATGCTTGCAACAGACATAGAACCTGATGATATAGACAGGGTATTTTTTGGAAGTAGGGCTTATCTTATACCACGGAAAAGTTACACAAGACTTGTTGTTGGTGCTACAGAGGAGAATGTTGGATTTAAAGATGGTAATACAGTTAAGGGGATTTTACAGCTTTTATCCGGCTTAAAAGATACCCTTCCCCATATGGTAGAAAGAAATGTACAGGAATTTTGGTATGGATACAGACCTGGAACACCAGATACAGAGCCTATAATATGTGAGGGTAAATATGAAAATCTTTATTATGCTACAGGACATTACAGAAACGGAATTTTGCTTGCTCCGATAACATCCAAAATTTTTGTTGATCTTTTTAAACATGGAAAAAGAAGTAGATATCTGGACATCTTTTCATACAAAAGATTTGAGGAAAAATAATGGGAAGATTAGATAACGTTTCTCCTTTTATTGTGATGGATATTGTCAGGGAGGCATCAAAAATACCAGATGCAGTTCATTTTGAAATAGGAGAACCTGACCTTCAGCCTCCTCCTTCTGTATGGGAAGAAACAGAGAAAGCTGTAAAGGGTAGATTAAACCACTATACAGAGAGCTTGGGACTATTAGAATTAAGGGAAAAAATATCCCAGTACTACTATGAAAAATACAAGGTTGATATATCCCCTTCAAGGATAGCTTTGACAGTTGGGACATCCGGGGGATTTCTTGTAGCATACACAGTAACATTAAACAGTGGGGACAGACTTGCTTTTTCTGATCCATCTTATCCCTGTTATAAAAACTTTTCTTATATACTGGATATAGAGCCTGTCTTAATCCCTGTAGATAAAACAACAAATTATCAGCTTACCGTTGATCACCTGAGGGAGTATGAAAATATAAAGGCTGTTCAGATATCTTCCCCTAATAATCCAACCGGGAATATATACCAGAAAAACGTTTTAAAAGAACTTATAGAGTACTGTGAAGAAAAGGGTATCTATTTTATTTCTGATGAAATTTACCATGGTTTGGTTTACGATCAGTACGAAAGTACAGCCCTTGAGTTTTCTGACAACGTCATTGTTATAAATGGTTTTTCAAAATACTTTTGTATGCCTGGATTTAGGCTTGGGTGGATTATTCTGCCTGAGAAACTTGTCAGAAAGGCTGAAATTGTTATGCAGAATGTTTTTATTTCACCTCCAACCCTAAGCCAGTATGGAGCACTTGGAGCCTTTGACTGGAACCATCTCTCCCTCATAACAGAAACATACAAAGAAAGGAGGGATTTTCTTTACAAAGAGCTGTCCTCCATATTTAACATAGACGCAAAGCCAGAGGGGGCATTTTATCTCTGGGCAAATATTGAGAAATACTCAGATAACTCCTATGAGTTTGCCAGGGAACTTTTAGAAAAAATCCATGTGGCTGTTACCCCTGGAATTGACTTTGGAAATAACAAAACGGAAAAGTACATAAGATTTGCATACACAAAAAGTATAGATCATATGGAAGAAGGAATAAAAAGATTAAGGGAGTACCTTCAAAAATAAAAAAGGGCTGGCGTCCCAGCCCAAAATGGAGAAAAAAGGTGGATAGCGGAGGTATGCCGTCTTAATGGTATCCACCTTCTGCAGAAACTTTTCCCTTAAATACTCTATAGACGTACGCTGTGTAAAAGATAACTATAGGCATTAAAAGGACAGTAACGACAAGCATAACAGTTAGAGTTATATGGGAAGATGCAGAATTCCAGATAGTAAGATTAAACTCAGGATTTATTGTTGATCTCATCAGAACAGGGTAAGAAGCAAATGCTATGGTTAAAACGGTTCCTATAGTTGTAAGTGTAGAACCTATAATGACCTTATTGAACTTTCCAGATGTTAAAAATCTAAAGAAAAGAATTAGACCTGTGAATATCATTAATGGGGCTATCCAGAAAAGAGGGTATTTAAAGTAGTTCTCATATAAGAAAGGCGCAGTTAAAACTAGTAAAAAGTCTGTTAAAACAAGAGCTGCAACATATCCAAAAAGGGATATATAGGCAGATCTCTTTGCAAGGTTAAATACTTCACCTTCCGTTTTTCTAAGAAGATAAGCAGAGCCATGCATAAGAAACATAAACACGCTAACAACGCCCATTAAAACAGGGGCAGGTCTTAAAAGTGTGAAAAAAGAACCGTGGTAAACTCCCTGCTGATCAATAGGAACTCCTATAACAGCATTTCCCACAGCAACACCAAATAAAAAGGCTGGAACTATATTCCCCAACCAATATATCCAGTCCCAACTTTTCCTCCACACAGGACTTTCCTTTTTATTCCTATACTCAAAGGCTACAGCTCTACCTATTAAAGCCCATAAAACAATAAGTATTGCAAGATAAAACCCACTGAAAGAGGCAGCATAAACAATGGGGAATGCCGCAAAAAGCATTCCTCCACCTGCTATTAACCATACCTCATTCCCATCCCAAACAGGAGCTACAGCGTTATATAAAACTTTTCTATTTTCATCTTTTTTTGTAAAAATAGTTAAAATCCCGGATCCTAAATCAAATCCATCTGTAAGGGCGTATCCAACAAGGAATACCCCTGCAAGTAAGAACCATATTCCTTCAAGGGTAGTAAACATCTCTACAGGCATTTTAAACCTCCTTAAATATTTTTTTCTGTTTTAGAAAAGGCTGTTATAGATGCAGGAGATGATGCTGGAGGTATGTTTTCTTTATTTGTTTCCTGTGGACCTTTTTTTACAGCTTTAACCATTGCATACAGGAACACAAAGAATATTGCTGTGTATATCCCTGTGAAAAACAGGAAGGAAAATAAAACATTTCCTGTTGGATGAAAAGAAACTCCGTCCTTTGTTAATAATACCCCCTGTACAAGCCAGGGCTGTCTTCCTACTTCAGCTGATATCCAGCCAAACTCTGTTGCTATGTAAGGTAAAGGTATGGATAGTAAAACTGTCCACAAGAATGCTTTGTTTGTGTAGAGTTTTCCTTTTTTCAGTAACCATAATCCCCATAAAACTACAAAGGCAAAGAAAAAGCCTAAATAAACCATAATGTGAAATGTAGTAAATACTAGAGCAACAGAAGGAAGATCATCCATAGTTATGTTATAGGCTCTGGCATTTGCTTTAGCAAGGGCTAGTTCCGCTTCAACCTTTTCTATTTCTTCTTTTGGGGCATTGGAGATTTTAAGCTGTTTTAGTTTTTCCTCAAGGAGCGGTATTTTTTTCTTAGCTTCCTCTGCTATTGTCTGGTATTCCTTCACTAAATCCTTTATACCTTTAAATTCTGCATTTGGATCGTGATATGCGAGGATGCTCAAAAGATAAGGGATTTCTAAAATAACTTTTGTTTCCTGTTTTTCCTGATCAACAATACCAAACAGATCCAAAGATGCTCCTTTTTCTGTTTCCCATTTTCCTTCCATCATTGCCATTTTTAAAGGCTGGGTATGGGTTACCTGGTAGCCATGGATATCTCCAAATATTATTTGAAGCAGGGAAACAACAGCAGTGAATATAAGTGAGAACTTTAACCCTACTTTTGCAATATTGGTATGCTTATTTTTCAGGAGATAATAAGCCATAATGCCCATAACAAAAAAACCACCAACAATATAACCGGCATCAACACAGTGAAGAAATCTTATAGCTGTAGAGTGGTTTATTACAGCTTCAAAGAAGTCTGTTAAAACAGCTTTCACACCTTGCGGTGTTTCAACGATTTTGTATCCTGCAGGTGTTTGCATCCATGAGTTTGCTATAAGTATCCATAGAGCAGACAGGGTACTTCCTAGGGCTACCATCCATGCTGCAAATGTATGCATCTTATCCGAAACTCTATCTTTACCAAACAGGAAGAGACCTATAAATGTTGATTCTAGAAAAAAGGCCATTAAACCTTCTATAGCGAGGGGTGCTCCAAAAATGTCCCCTACAAATTTTGAATACTGAAACCAGTTAGTCCCAAATTCAAATTCCATAGTAAGCCCTGTTGCAACACCAACAGCAAAATTGATAGCAAAAAGTTTCATAAGGAACATGGCAAGATCATCATAGGTTTTATTTTTGTTTTTTAGATAAAGGGTTTTTAAAATAGCAATCATAAAAGCAAGTCCCAAAGTTAAAGGTACAAATAAAAAGTGGTAAAAGGCTGTCATACCAAACTGTAGGCGGGACAGGGTTAAAAGATCCATTTTTAAGTCCTCCTATCGCTATTGGTTAGTTATTACTTACTAAGTTTATTCTTGACCAAAATCAAGATTTATGATTCATATCATAAATTAGTAAATACTTACTAACCCCCTTGATAAAACAAAAAAAATTACAGGGAGACCCTGTCCCTCAAAATAAAATTCTCAACCACATCAAGAATATTCTCCCCTACAAAATCAGCTGACGTACTATCTGCGTACTTCTTCCCCTGACCTGTTTTAACAAGTGCAGCCTTTATACCTTCTTTATGGGCTGCCTTTATATCATTTTCCTTGTCCCCGATAAGAAAGGATTTTGAAGGATCTATATTAAACTCCTTTATGCCCTGTCTTATCATTCCGCTTTCAGGTTTTCTACAGTCACATTTCATAGTGTACTCTGGGATTATACCTTCAGGATGGTGGGGGCAGTAATAAACCTTATCTATCTTTATACCTTCCTTTTCAAAAATAGAAAGCATATATCGGGTAACTTTTTTAAAGTCTTCCTCTGTGTAATAACCAACAGCAATTCCAGATTGATTTGTAACGATCAACAGTTTAAAACCTGCCTCCTGTAGTTTTCTTAAGGCCGGGAAAACCTCCGGGTATATGTGAAAGTTCTCTATTTTATGAACATATCCATAATCCTCATTTATAACACCATCCCTGTCTAAAAAAACAGCCTTCTCTTTCACTGGGTTCCTCCTAAGGTAAGTTTTTTTATCCTTATTGTTGGCTGTGCATCTCCTACAGGAACACCCTGTCCACTTTTCCCACAGGTTCCTATAGCCCAGCCTAAATCATAACCTACCCCATCAATATCCATTAAAGCTTTGGGACCGTTTCCTATAAGGGAAGCTCCTTTTAAGGGGTAAGATATTTTTCCGTTTTCTATCATATACCCTTCAATAATTTCAAATATAAAATCCCCATTAACTGTGTTAACCTGTCCTCCACCCATCTTGACTACATATATACCTTTTTTAGTATCTGCCACCAAATCATGGGGGTTATCTTTTCCAGGGGCTATATATGTGTTTGTCATTCTTACCATAGGTATATGTCTAAAATTCTCCCTTCTACCGTTTCCGGTAGGTTTTTTTCCTGTTTTTAAGGCTGTAAGCCTATCATACATATATCCAACAAGTATGCCGTTTTCTATAAGAATATTTTTCTTTGCTGGAACCCCTTCATCATCAAAATTTAAAAATCCATTCTTCCCCTGTTCTACACCGCTGTCTATGACAGTTACAAGTTCTGAGGCTACTTTACTGCCGATTTTATCTTTATAAACAGACAGATTTTGATAAACAAGATCTGCTTCTAAGCCGTGTCCTACAGCCTCGTGTATCATTGTTCCTCCGGCGTGGGAGGATATAACTACAGGAAACTGCCCTGTAGGAGCAGGTTTTGCTTTAAGACCTAAAACAGCCCTTTCGGCGGATTTCACCGCAACAAAATCAACTATATCAACAAAATCACCATCAAACAATTCATACCCTATAGATCCGCCGACAGATTCGTACCCCCTGTAAAATTGAAAACCGTCAGATGCAACAGTTTCCACCAGAAAATTAATTCTTATCTGGGTATCTTCTAAAATTTCCCCTTGGGTATTTATAATCAGTATTTTTCTTTTATGTTCCTTTAGCAAAACTTTAACCTGTTTGATCTTAGGGCTGTAGCTCCTTGCAATATCATCTGCCCTTTGAAGAATATCCTTTTTGATATTGAGGGGGATCTCTTCAGGATCTTTTTTTACCGGGACAAACCCCTTTGCATATTTTATTCCCACTTTTATTTTTCCTTCACCATCAGCCTTTGATAAAGTACCTGCTATATTTAGAAGATTATCCTTTGAAAATTCAGACGTGTAGCCGTACTTTGTTTTTAAATTTTTTATAAGCCTTATCCCTACCCCTGTATCCCTTCCAGAAACAGGGGTTTCTACCTTTCCATTTTCAAGCTTCCATACAGAGATGTAAGAATCCTCAAAAAATACTTCCCCGTACTCTCCACCACCGGCCATAAGCTTAAAAAGAATGTAAGGGGAAACTTCTCTTATAAAGGTAATCATCACAGACCCATAATAAATGCTACTTCCTCAGGGGTTTTACCATCTAAAAGATATCCTAAAGCTTCAAGGCCTTTATCATCAATGGATATAAACAGTGCTTTATCTCCACTTGTAAATGGGACCACTAAAATAGGAACCCTCCATGTCTGTATAAATCTATCCCATTCCTTTTTTAAATCTGCAAATAAAATTTTTGCTTCTCTTTTTTTACCAAGTATGAAATTCACAAGGATAAACATATATCTTGCTTCATTTATTTTTGAAGCTGCTTTGGCAAGCTCTCTTCTTGAACCTTTTAAATCTTCATCAATGTACTTGTTAAAGCCTTCTACAAAGGCCTTCTCTTCCTCAGGCATGTCTAAATAATATTCAAATGGTATCTCCATGTACGTTTCTATATTATTAAAATCAAATAAAGGGGCTACCTGTGTTTTAAATTTTTCAGGATGCCCCTTAAATATAAGGATAGAAGGCTTTTTTTCTGCTGTTTTCACAGTAATCACCTCAAATAATTTTTGAACTGTATTATATATCACTTAAATCATAAGTCGGTGATATTCCTCAGTTTACTTTTCAAACTTCTCTCTAAGCATAGCCGGAACCTGGTGGACGTTATGACACTTTGTACAGTTATTCCAGCCGATATTATTTAAAGCTGAAAATGTTTCATTTATTCTGTTGTTTTCTACAGCATCTTTAAGATTTTCAATACTTTTCTTTATCTCATCATTAAAATAAATCTCTTCTGAGATACTGTTTGTATGACAGTCAGAACACATCTGCTGTAGACCTTCAAATCTTTTTATAAACCTATCTCCTGCCTCTGAGGCTTTTTCCTTATCCTGCTGGGTTATATAAACCTTTATGAGCTTCATGTCATTAGTCATCTTTTTCATATAGTCCTCAACCCCATACTCAACGCCTTCTACAGGATCTTCAATAGATACACCTTCATAGGAAGGATAATGGTACTTAATTTTTGTTGAAAGCTGGTAGTTTTTGTGGCACTGCATACAGGTTTTACCGACAACATTTGCGTATCTTTTAACCTTAGATGGATTTTTTTCCTCTACAGCTTTTAAAAGACTGTTTACAGCTTTTTCTCTTAAAACCTTTTTCCAGGAAGGAACAAGCTCCCCGATTTTTAAGTAGTATTCCTTTGTCCTTTTAGCCCACTCCTTTGCCTTAGACCAATTTTGTTCCTGAACATTGATCATTACGCCGGTAAAAGCTGTAGAAAGCTGATACATATTAACCAGAAACTGGTAATCTTCTGATTCAGGGGGATAGTACTTTGATAGTTCTTCCGGAGGTTCTTTAAGCTTTACACTTTTGGCCTCTGCAAATGCAAATAACAATCCAGCAGATAAAAAAATACCTAAAATCTTTTTCATGGCTACCCTCCTTAAGTGGTTTTCACTAAATATTCTATCTGCAGGTGATATGTTAAAATGATTAATCTCATTATAAGATAACCTGTTAAAAATATATTATTTCTGAAACCTTAGGAGATTAGGAGGAATAAAATGACAGAGGTTAAACCTGAAATATTAGAAAAGATGAGGAAGTTTGCAGAAAATTTCTCAAAAAAATCTGGAACTGTGGTAAATCCAAATAAAGAAGCTGCTGAAGCTGTAATAAGCGGTCTTGCTGCCCATGTTCAGGAACTTGGCAAACCTCTGTGTCCCTGTAATTTTTATCCAGATAAGCAGGAAGAGGTTAAAAGAAGAAGATGGATATGTGCCTGTGATGAGATGCAGGCTTTAAAATACTGCCACTGTTTACTTTTTACAACAGAAGAGGGACTTCCCATTACCGAGTATTTACCAGAATGGCACGAGGGAAGGCAGATTTACGGTCTTGTAAAAGACCCTACACCTGATAAAGGAAGGGCTTTAGGTAAACCGGAAAAAATATTTGAAGTTTTAAAAGAGTATGTTGTTGAGCATAACCTTGATATACCTGATGAAGAAATATGGGAATGGGCTAACAAGGTAGCTAAGAAGAAATGAGGATTTTACTGGGGATTTTATTCTTGGTGTTAGGTATTATTGGGATTATCTTTCCGATAATCCCCGGTATTCCCTTCCTTGTTGTATCTGCATTTTTATTTGGAATTATAGATGAAGAAAAGCTTTTAAAGCTTTTAAAGAAATTTAAAACAGAAAAGAAAAACTCCTTCCTCAATAAACTTATTAATTATGCAATTATAAAATATATTCATAAGAAAAAATTTGTGCTGAATAACAGTTAGGTCAGGTGTTATGGAGAAGATAGATTTTTTTCAGGAAGGGGAAAATGCTTTATCCCAGGCTGAGGAATATATAGATATAGACATGTGTGATGACGGTCTTGTTTTCCATTACCTGCAAAATGCAGCCTTAAATTACCTCAAAGCCCTTGGAAAAGAGTTTAATTTAGATGTAGAAGGTATATCCTCTTTAAGGGAACTTGTTCAGGAAATAGAAAGTAAAACAACAGTAAAATTTCCAGATTTTATAGAACATATAGTTGAGATGGATGAAACAACCCTCTCAACAGGGTGTTCAACATCTTTATGCTTTGATATGGATTTCTACGGTGATATATACGAAGCTGTTCAATCCCTTAGAGAATTTGTATCGGAACGTATAACGGAGGGATAAATGTACTTAGATAGAATAAAAAACTTTAAAAGCTACAAAACAGAAACAACCCCCTGTAAGATAAAATTATCTTCTAATGAAAACCCCTTTGAACTTCCAGACTGGCTAAAGGAAAAAATAGCAGAACAGGTAAAAAAAATTCCCTTTCAAAGATACCCAGATCCTACCTCTAAGGAGCTAAAAGAGGTAATTGCTGATTTTTACAATGTAAAGCCTGAGAATATTGTCCTTGGGAATGGGTCAGATGAGCTGATACATCTTCTTATAACTATTATTGGGGATTTAAGCCAACCTGTTATGTATCCAATACCAACATTTCCTATGTATCAGGTTTCTTCAGATATTCTGGGAAGGAAAAAGGTAGAGTTTCCATTAGATGAACATTTTCAACTTACAAAAGAAGAGATAGACAAAGCTTTAGACAAAAAACCTATCCTTGCGTTTTTTGCATCTCCTAACAATCCTACAGGAAATACTTTTGACAGGGAGCTTATAAAATATGTATCAGAAAATGGTGTATTCACAGCTGTAGATGAGGCTTACATTGATTTTTCAGATAAAAAAGACTTTGTAGAAGAGGCTTTGTCAAGGGATAATCTTGTTGTTCTCAGGACAATGTCTAAAATTGGCCTTGCCGGTATAAGATTAGGGGTTTTAATAGCAAAGGAGGAAGTTGCAAAGGAGATAGACAAAGCAAGACCGCCTTTTAATATAACGTATCCAACGCAAATTATTGGGAAAACCGTCCTTACAGAGGGAAGAGATGAAATAAAAAGGCAGATAAGTATTATAAAAGAAGAAAGGGATAAAACTGTAAAGGAAGTTTTAAATATAAAAAATGTTAAGGTTTATCCCTCAGATGCCAACTTTTTCCTTATAAAAGTTCCAGATGGAGATAAAGTTCATAAAAAACTTATAGAAAAGGGAATTCTTGTTAGAAATATGTCCCATCTTCCAATGATGGAAAACTGCCTTAGGGTTTCAATAGGAAGACCCGAGGAAAACAGGGCATTTGTACAGGCTCTGCAGGAGGTTATTTCTGAGATAACCTGATTTTAAGCTTCCTTTCCCACTCCTCTTTTATCTTTTCCGGAGGTAAAGATAGGTCTTTGTCCTCGTAAGGGAAAGCATAAGGGGAATTTTCAAGTCTTTTTTTCTCTTTTTCTGTTAGAGGTGGTATATCCCCCCTTACAGAAGCCACTGTAGAATAGCTTTTTCTACCAACAGGTTCAACAAGACCTACCTTGAAGCCTGCTTCTATAAGACCCTTTCTAACAGCAAGGGAAGCGCTGTATGTTGCAAGGACTGCCTCTTCTTTCATCAATTTTCTTACAACTTTGAATATATCAACTGTCCACATTTCTGTATTTACTTTTGGGGAAAATGCATCAAAAAACACAGCATCAAATGTTATATTTTCCCGGGATAGTTTCTTTAAAGCCTCCCTTCCTTCAGCTATTATAACCTGTAGTTTTATATCTTCCTTCCTGGCGGTATATCCGTAAAAATATGTATTTTTTATGCAAAATTCTTTAAAATCTCCAGAAAGGATAAATTCATACGCATTTTTCAAATTTTCAGGGATAGACAAAGATCTTATTTTTTCAAAAACACTTTTGTCCTTTTCTATAGAAATTATATTGATATGCACGTTTTCATTTACGTCTAAAGCTGTCTGGAGGGCAACAGCAACGTTGTAGCCTAATCCAAAACCTACATCAAGGATATCTATCTTCCCTTTTCTGGCAAGCTCTGGTATCTTGCAGGGTATCACAAATTTATGCAGACTTTCAGTATAAGCCCCTGCCTTTGTGCTGTGGTAAGCTTCCCTGTATTCCTCATTATAAAATGTTTCTGTACCGTCTGCTGTGGTTAATTTTTTATCCATAAAAATATAATATATACAACATTGAAAAAATTTCCCAGTATGCATAATTTTTAAAAAGATGCAGGTAAAGGGGGGCTGTTATGGAAAGAAAACTTAAAAAAATAACAGTAGGAAATGTAAAGTTTACAAAGCCGGTGGTGGAAAAAATCCTTGATGTTTATTATGTAAAGGAGGTTGAAGGAAAGGATATTCTGGGACACAGATATTTTATACTCAGTTATGAGGAATTTGATAAGCCTCTAACTGAGCTTATAAAAGAGCTGGACGGGGACGATATAAGGTTTATTGTTGTAAATGAGTCTATCTCTATAAACTTTGGAGATGAAGAAATCCAGAAGTACAAAGAGACAGTTATAGAGTATGATGAGGACTGGATAAAGAAATTTAATCCAGATTACAAAAATTTTGATACGTGGATTATTGAGTTTGCAGATGAAATAGTTTTTTCTAAAAAGGTTGATGTTTGTAAAACAACATAGTATTTTCTTTTTTTCCTGAAAATCTTTTAAGGGAGGGCTTCATGAGTTATATAGTAGTTTACGTTACAACACCGGAAATAGAGGTATCCCAGAAAATAGCAGATACCCTTATCAATGAGAAACTTGCTGCATGCGTTAATATAACCTCTAAAATACAGTCAACCTATTACTGGCAGGGAAATGTTGAGCATGATGATGAGTATTTGCTGATAATTAAAACAAGAGAAGATAGGTTTAATAAACTTGAGGAAAGGATAAAGGAGCTTCACCCTTATACGGTTCCGGAAATAATAGCTATGCCTATTGTAAGGGGTTCCCAGGATTATCTCAAATGGATAGATGAAACTTTAGAAAGAACATGAAGGGAAAACTTTATATAGATGAATCATTAAAAAATAAGATATATGTTTTTAAAGATCGGGAAGATGCAGGGGAAAGGCTTGCGCAGGCACTGACCCCTTTTGTTGATAAGAACAGCATTGTGCTTGCGGTTCCATCTGGAGGTGTGCCTGTTGGTCTTAAAATAGCCCAGAAACACCACATCCCTTTTGACCTGCTTCTTGTTAAAAAATTGACATTTCCCTGGAATACTGAGGCAGGTTTTGGGGCTGTTTCTATAGAAGGGGACTACAGGTTAAATGAAGATATTGTTGAATACACTGGTTTAACACAGGATATAATACAGCAGCAAAAGGAAAAAACAGTTAATATTCTCAGGGAAAGAAACAGATTATTTAGAGAAAATAAACCTTTCCCTGATATTTCCGGTAAGAGGGTTATTATTGTTGATGATGGACTTGCTTCAGGTGTAACAATGCTGACAGCTGTTGATATGGTTAAAAGGAAAAATCCAAAAGAGATAATAATCGCCGTTCCAACATGCTCTGTATCTGCTGTGGAAAAGGTTTTACCCTTTGTTGATAAGGTTGTATGTTTAAACCTAAGGGATACTTACCCCTATGCTGTAGCAGATGCCTATCTAAACTGGTATGACCTTTCAAATGAAGATGTTTTAAGATACCTTTCCCAAAATCCAAACAAATAAAGGAACAGTTATAAAACTTACCAGTATCCCAAGACCCACAGAGGAAACAGCAAGATCTTTGTCTAACTTTGCCCCTATAACAAATATTGACGCTAAAACCATAGGGGGCATACATATCTCCAAAATTGTTGATTTAACAGCTAAATTTAGATCAATTCCTATAAAAATAATAAATGCTGTCACCAGAAAAGGAACAAAAACCATTTTTATAAATAAAACTAAAGAAACATCTTTAAACCTTTCTTTAACAGCTGAAAATCTCAGGTTAAAACCTACAGAAAATAGGGCAAGTGGTATTACAGTCATTCCAAGGGTGTGAAGGGCATTTAAAACAAAATCAGGAATATAGACAACAGGTTTTAATAAAAACCCTAAAATGAGGGTTATAAAAGGGGGAAATGTGATAACTTTTTTAAGGTCTATATTAACTTTTTTAGCATCCTGTCCATAGGCAAGTATAAAAGGAGATAAAAGGGATACAGGAAGGAAGGAGGCAAGTTGATCAAAAACAACGGCGTATCTTAATCCTTCTTCCCCAAAAAAGGCCATCTGGAATGGAAAGCCTAAAAAAGAAGTATTTCCAAAGGTAGACATCATAATAAATGAAGCGTGGGTGGCTCTGTTCATTTTTAGGGCTTTTCCTACAAAAAAAGAAAAAAATATTGAAAAAAGTATGACCCCCCATCCTGTTGCCACAATAAAAATTACAGATTTATCAACCTTCAGGTGGTAAATGTTGTATATAACAAGTGCTGGAAAAGAAAAGTAAATGATAAACTTTATAAAGATATCAGAAGCTTCTTCTTTAAAAAGTTCCTTTTTCCTTGAAAAATAACCTAAACTAAAATATAAAATTACTGAAAACAGATTTTCTAACATAAAACTCCTTTTTGTAAACTGTTAAAATAGTTTATCTGTTTTGTAGCAAAACATTATATAACGAGGATGGCGAATGAGTGAAAGGTTAAAACATATAAGGAACTTTTCTATTATAGCCCACGTAGATCACGGTAAATCTACCCTGGCAGATAGGCTTATGGAATTTACAGGGGCTATAACAGAAAGGGAAAAGAAGGATCAGCTTTTGGATACCCTTGATATAGAGAGGGAAAGGGGAATAACTATAAAACTTCAGGCTGTCAGGCTGAAATACAAAGCTAAAGATGGACAGGAATATACACTGCACTTGATAGATACCCCAGGGCACGTTGATTTTGGGTATGAAGTATCCCGTTCACTGGCAGCGTGTGAAGGGGCTTTGCTTTTAATAGATGCAACACAGGGAATAGAAGCCCAGACAATAGCAACTTTCTGGCAGGCCCTTGAACAGGATCTTGAAATCATACCAGTTATAAACAAAATAGACCTTCCTTCAGCTGACGTTGACAGAATAAAAGACCAGATTTCAGATGTTTTGGGATTAGACCCAGATGAAGCTATACTTGCATCTGGAAAGGCAGGTATAGGAATAGAAGATATCCTTGAAGCTATTGTAAATAAAATTCCTCCACCGGAAGGTGAAGAGAATAAGCCTTTAAAGGCCTTGATATTTGATTCTTATTATGATCCCTACAGGGGAGCTGTTGCTTTTGTTAGGGTTTTTGATGGGGAGGTTAAAAAAGGAACAAGAATAAAACTTATGTCTACTGGAAAGGAGTTTGATGTTACAGAGGTTGGAGCCCAGATGCCACATATGACATCTTTAGATTCTCTGAAAGCTGGAGATGTTGGGTACATAGCAGCTGCCATTAAAGATGTAAGGGATATTAGAATTGGAGATACAATAACAGACGCAAAAAATCCAACACCAGAGCCTATACCTGGTTTTAGACCTGCAAAGCCTATGGTATATGCTGGCCTGTATCCAACAGGTTCAACAACCTTTGAGGACCTCAGGGATGCATTAGAAAAATATTCAATAAATGATGCTGCATTAACCTTTGAGATGGAAAGTTCTCCAGCCCTTGGTCTTGGTTTTAGATGTGGATTTCTGGGACTTCTTCATATGGAAATTGTTCAGGAAAGGCTTGAAAGGGAGTATGATGTTGAGCTGATAACAACAGCTCCAAACGTTATATATAAGGTCAGAACTAAAAAAGGGGAGGAACTTGAGATAAGAAACCCTTCCCAGATGCCTGATCCTTCCCAGATAGCTGAAATTCTTGAGCCTTATATAGAGGCAAATATCATAACCCCTAATGAGTATGTTGGGGCCATTATGCAGCTTGTCCAGGATAAAAGGGGCATCCAGAAGGGTTTTGAGTATATAGACAAAAAGACAGTTATCCTGAGATATGACATTCCTATGGCAGAGGTTCTTTTTGATTTCCATGACAAATTAAAAACAGCAACAAGGGGATATGCTTCATTTGATTATGAATTTAAAGATTACAGACCTGGTGATCTTGTAAGAATGGATATCCTTATAAATGGTGAACCTGTTGATGCCCTTTCATTTATCGTACACAGGGAAAAGGCATACAGAACAGGTAGAAGTATTGTTGATAAAATGAGGGAGGTTATACCAAGACAGCTTTTTGAAGTGAGGATACAGGCTGTGATAGGTTCAAAGGTGATTGCATCAGCAAGAATTCCTCCCCTTAGAAAAGATGTCCTTGCAAAATGTTATGGTGGAGATATAACAAGGAAGAAAAAACTTTTAGAAAAGCAGAAAAAAGGAAAGAAAAGAATGAAGCAACTTGGAAAAGTTGAGCTTCCCCAGGAAGCATTTTTAAGTATTTTGAAGGCGGAATAGTATTTACAGGAAAATGTGCAGTAGACAAATTTAAATAATAAAGTTTGAAGGAACAGATAGATGCTGAAGATTATTCTAATAGCAGCAATGATGGCTTATTTTATATCTTCCTTTGGTTTTTGGATGTATCTTTTTACAAAGAAAGAGATAGGAACAAGACTCGGTTTTTCATTTTTTGGTATTGGTTTTTTAATACAGATTATCTACATAGGGATAAAGGACTTCCAGGAAAAAACATTTGCTGTTGCTACCCAGCAGGAATTACCTTTTTTTCTGGCTTTCCTGATAGGGGTTGTTTATTATGGACTATCAATAAAATACAAAAAGAAACTTAAAGACTTTGGTTCTATATTTGCCCCTATAAATGTTTTTCTAATAGCAATGACATTACCTAATATTGGGGAGAAGGCTTTATCTTATAAGAATTTCTGGTTTTACGCCCATGTGATTTTTTCAATGTTGGCTTATGCTTTTATTATTGCTTCAACGGTTGTTGCTGTTATATACGTTCTGACCCATAGGGATCTAAAAAGGAAAAAACTTGATTCATTCTTTGTTTCTAAATTTTCATCCTCCCTTGCCCTTTTAGAGGATGTAGAGTATAAATCAACGGTGCTTGCATTTATATCCCTTTCTCTTGCCCTTATAGCTTCTTCTGTATGGTCAAGTGTTTACCTTGGAAAACACTGGATATGGGATCCAAAACAGATATCCCTTTCCTTTTTGTGGCTTTTTTATGGATTTTTACTTCATATAAGGGTTATAAAACACCAGAAAGGTAAAAAGGCTGCTTATCTTACTATAGCAGGGGGAGTTTTTGCTTTTATCGTTTACTGGTTCATAAAACACCCTGTTTATTAGACAAGAATCTGTTTTACAGAGTTGACTACATAATCAGGTTTGTAGGAAAGGGCGATATCCTTTTTTCCAAAACCGTACATAACAAGACAGGTTTCTATACCAGCTTCCTTTCCAGATTTTATGTCTGTTTCGCTATCTCCTATAATAATTCCCCTATCTCCGCCGAGTTTTTCTAAGGCATACAAAACAGGGACCGGTGAAGGTTTTTTTTCTGGGGTTGTGTCTCCTCCTACCAGGAAATCTACAAACTCTCCTAACCCTACCCCTTTTACAACTTCCCAGGATATATCTTCATACTTGTTTGTAACCACACCTATCTTTTTTCCTTTTTCTTTTAAATGACTGAGTAATTCTTTTACCCCTTCATAGGGTTTTGAATATACAACAGGATATTTGTAGTAGTATTCTCTGAAAATATCCACCGCCTTATCAAGGAGTGTATCATCTTTTGTTTTTAAAACCCCTTCAAGTAATTTTCTGCCACCATATCCAACATGTTTTATTACTTCTTCTTTAGGAAGGGGATTAAATCCTAACTTTTTCAAGGTGTGCAGTACAGCTTCATATATATCTCCACTGGAATCAACAAGGGTTCCATCTAAGTCAAATAAAAATGTATCTATATGGGAAAGATTTACTGCCTCAGTATAAACTCCTGATATTTCTTTATTACCCTGTCTATCCAACGGTCTTCCTTCTCCTGTGTTTTTCTTTTTTTCTGGACAATAATGTATATCTCATCACCTTCTTTTACCAGCCCAAGGTCTTCCCTTGCTTTCTTTTCTATATAAAATCTATCCCTTTTTAAAAAGGATATTTCTTTTCTCAAAAGGGTATTTTCCTTTTCTATCTGTTTTATTTCAGATTGGAGGGATTTTTTTATTTCTTCCTTTTCTATGTATTTGAATATATTTGTTTTTCCAAGGAGTATTACATAAAAGGAGGATAGGATTGAAAATACAGTAAGGAGGAGCAGAATTCTCTCTGCTCCCAGATATTTATTTATTTTTGAGAAACCTCTCAAAAACTTCTTTTCCTTTAAAGACTGCGTCTTCTCCAAGTTCTTCCTCTATCCTTAACAGCTGATTGTATTTAGCAATTCTATCTGTCCTTGATGCAGAACCTGTTTTAATCTGCCCTGCATTTGTAGCAACTGCAAGGTCAGCTATAAATGTATCCTCACTCTCCCCGGATCTATGGGATATTACATTTGTATAACTGTTTATTTTTGCTAACTCTATAGCATCTAATGTTTCGGTTAAAGAGCCTATCTGGTTTAGCTTTATCAGTATTGAATTTGCAATTCCCTTGTCTATTCCCTTTTCTTTCAATAACTTAGGATTTGTTGTAAAAAGATCATCACCTACTAGCTGGACTTTGTTCCCTAATGCTTCTGTCAGCATCTTCCAGCCTTCAAGGTCATCTTCTGCCATTCCATCTTCTATGGAGATTAATGGGTATGTTCCCTCTATTTCTTCGTAAATGACAACCATATCCTCTTTTGATAATTCCCTGCCTTCAAATCTATAAACCCCTTTATCCTTATCGTAAAATTCTGAAGAAGCTGCATCTAAAGCAAGGAATACATCTTCCCCTGGCTCATATCCGGCTTTTCTGATAGCTTCCATAAGGATATCAAGGGCTTCTTTACTTGATTTTAGATTTGGGGCAAATCCCCCTTCATCTCCAACATTTGTAGAATAGCCTTTTTCTTTTAAGATACCCTTTAATGTGTGGAATATCTCAACTCCACACCTTAAAGCTTCTTTAAATTTTGGTTTTTCTGGATCTTTTCCTCCAAAAACCGGAACAATCATAAATTCCTGAAAATCAAGGTTATTATCTGCATGAACTCCGCCATTTATAACATTCATAAGTGGAACAGGAAGGACTTTTGCGTTTGTTCCCCCTATATACCTGTATAGGGGCAACTCAAGTTCCATAGCTGAAGCCCTCGCAACTGCAAGGCTTACCGCAAGAATGGCATTTGCACCCAGGTTTTTCTTATTCCATGTTCCATCTAACTCTATCATTAATCTATCAATTCTTACTTGATTAGTGGATTCTTCCCCAATCAAAAGATCTGCTATTTTTGTATTTATGTTTTCAACGGCTTTTAAAACCCCTTTTCCTTTGTATCTGTTTTTATCTCCATCTCTGAGTTCTACAGCTTCCGTTTCCCCTGTTGATGCTCCACTTGGGACAATTGCCCTTGCTACAACGCCACTTTCAAGGGTAACTTCAGCCTCAACAGTTGGGTTTCCTCTACTATCTAAAACCTCTCTTCCTTTAATATTTACTATTATTGACAATGTGCCAACCTCCTTTTTTGTTAAAGTCTATGGTATGCTGCGATTGCAGCGGCTATTACCGTGGCAAGGTCTTCTGCATTCTCTTTATCTGGTTTTAGTTTGAATGTTGGGAGTTTTTCATCTATATAAGATGTTGTGAATTTACCAGCCATAAAATCAGGATCCCTTACAATCTGTCTAAGGAGGGGTAGATTTGTAGGAACCCCCCTAACCTGAAACTCCTCTAAAGCTCTTTTTGCCCTATTGACAGTTTGTTCCCAGGATAAAGCCCATACTGTAAGTTTTGCAATCATTGAATCGTAATAAGGGGGTATTATGTAGTCTTTATAAACTGCAGCATCTATTCTAACGCCAGGTCCCCCAGGTGAGTAGTAAGAGGTGATTCTACCAGGGGAGGGGGCAAAATCCTTTGTTGGATCCTCTGCGTTTATTCTAAATTCTATTGCGTATCCCCTGAATTTTATATCCTCCTGTAAAAACGGCAGTTTCATACCTTCAGCCATCTGTATCATTCTCTGGACAAGGTCTACCCCTGTTACTGTTTCTGTTACTGTGTGTTCTACCTGCAGTCTTGTATTCATCTCTATAAAATAGAAGTTATCATCTTCATCTACCAGAAACTCAAGGGTTCCAACACTTTCATAACCTAGTTTAAACATTGCCTTTACAGCTACCCTGTAAAGCTCCCTTCTAACTTCTTCATTTAGTCTTGGGGATGGGGCTATCTCTACAACCTTCTGATGTCTCCTCTGGATTGAGCAGTCCCTTTCTCCAAGGTGAATAACGTTTCCGTATTTATCTGCCATTACCTGGATTTCAATATGCCTTGGATTTTTTACGTATTTTTCAATGAAAACATCCCCTTTTCCAAAAAACTTTTTCGCCTCGGAAGTAGCAGATTCAAAAAGCTTTTCAAAATCTTCCTCTTTTTCAACAATCCTCATTCCTCTACCACCGCCACCATAGGCAGCTTTGATAATCACCGGAAATCCTATCTCCTTTGCTACTTTCTTTGCTTCATTTATATCTTTTATAGGTTCATCTGTTCCTGGTAATACAGGAACACCTACCTCCCTCATTGCTTTTTTAGAGGCAACTTTATCCCCAAAAAGTGCTATATGTTCCGGTTTTGGGCCGATGAATATTATTCCCTTTTTTAGACAGTACTCTGCAAATTCCGCATTTTCCGAAAGAAAACCATATCCTGGATGAATAGCGTCACATTTGGTCTGTTTTGCAAGGTCAACTATCTTGTAGAAGTTTAGATAAGCCTGTATTGGATCTCCCGGGATCATATAAGCTTCATCTGCTTTTTTTACCCATATACCTTTTGTGTCTGCTTCAGAGTAAATGGCAACTGTTTTAATTCCAAGCTCTTTACAAGCTCTTATTATCCTTGTGGCAACCTCTCCACGGTTAGCCACAAGAACCTTTTTAATCTTTTTTGTTCCAGCCATATTTATTTCTCCTAATAAAAGGATTTAGATATAGATTAGAGTATCTCTATTATATCATTTAAGAGATAAACACCTTTAAAGAGGGGCTTTCAGCTATTTTTTCCATTTTTTAAAGGCTTTTTCTAAAAAAAGATCTGGAAAAATGCTGTACAGAAGTATAAAAATCCTGTACCATCCTGGGTAAACAATTTCCCTTTTCCTTTTTATGTATCCTCTGAATGTTTTTTCTGCTAATTTTTCAGGGGAACCTCCAAAAGGTGTTTCTGGAGGTTTTAAGGAACCTAAAGATCTTGAGGAAAAACCTGTATTTATCCTTCCTACAATCAGATTTAAGACATTTACATTTCTTTTTAACAGCTCACCTCTTAATGAATAAGAAAAGGCATTTAGAGCATATTTAGAACTGCAGTATCCCCCCATAAACGGGAGGGCTATTTTTCCAGCAACAGAAGATACGTTGATAACTGTCCCTCTTGTTTTTTCAAGGTGAGGCAGAGCTTCCCTTGTAAGGGATACAACAGAGAAAAAATTAAGTTCAAAGAGGTACCTTAAGTCTTCCTCCTTTGTTTTTTCCCAGTCCTGATAAAGGCCTATTCCTGCGTTATTTATTAGTACATCTATTCTGTTTGTTTCTTTGATGATGCTTTCAATAATTCTTTTTTTGTCTTCCTTTACAAGATCAAAGGAAAAATGAATATCTACATCTGCATCTGGTTTTGACCTTGAAATTCCTGCAATCAAGAAACCTTCCCTTTTGAACTTTTCCGCAAAAGCTTTACCTAATCCCTTTGAAACGCCTGTTATCACTGCTACTTTTTTCATCTGTTTAGTAATCCTAAGTTTTTCATTTTTGTTCTTAGCTGTTTTCTGGAAATTCCAAGCTTTTCTGCTGCTTTTGTCTGGTTCCAGTTTGTTTCTTGAAGAACCTTTAAAATAACCCTTTTTTCTATTTCCAATAGGTTAGTCTCTTGCAGTGGAACATCTTTTTCCTTTTTATTTTCCCGTTTTTTTAGGATCCGTGGAGGTAGGTGTTCTTCTTTTATGGTATCATGCTGGCACATAACAACAGCCCTTTCTATAGCATTTTCCAGCTCCCTTACATTTCCCGGCCAGTCGTATTCTAAAAATATACCCATCACATTATCATCAACATCTGTTATATTCTTGTAGTTGATTTTATTAAACTTCTTTAAAAAATGTTTTACAAGAAGAGGGATATCTTCCTTTCTTTCCCTTAAAGGGGGGATTTTTAGATTTATCACATTTATACGGTAAAAAAGATCTTCCCTAAACTCCCCTTTTTCCACCATCTCCTCAAGATCTCTGTTTGTAGCGGCTATGATACGGCATTCTACTGGTATTGTTTTGGTTCCTCCAAGCCTGTAGAACTCCCTTTCCTGTAGAACCCTTAAAAGTTTAGCCTGGGGGAGGGGTTGAAGTTCCCCTACCTCATCTAAAAAAAGGGTTCCTTCCCCTGCAAGTTCTATTTTGCCTATCTCCCTGGAAGAAGCTCCTGTGAATGAACCTTTTTCATGACCAAAAAGCTCATTTTCAAACAGTTCAAGGGGAATAGCAGAACAGTTTATACCAACAAATGGTTTATCTTTTCTTTTAGAGAGATTATGGATAGCCTTTGCTACAAGTTCCTTTCCAGTTCCACATTCACCTTCTATTAAAACGGTAGCTTCACTCTGGCTTACAATGGATATATCTTTAAAAAGCTGCTGCATCTTTTTGCTTTTTCCTATGATACCGCAAAACTCGCTTGTTTCTTCAAATTTTTTCTGTTTTTGAAAGTAAAACTCAAGGATTTTTAAAAGGTCATCAAAATCAATAGGTTTTGCGATGTAATGGGACGCTCCTTTTTTGATTGCCTCAACAGCTCCATCAATAGAACCGTAAGCTGTTATCATAATAAAGGGCTTTACAGGTTCTATGCTTCTGAAAAACTCCAATATTTCAAGGCCTGTTCCATCAGGAAGACGGTAATCACTTAAAACAATATCAAATTTCTGTTTTTTTAGAATTTCTACAGCTTCATTTTTGCTTTTAGCTGTTTTAACATTGTAGCTGTTATCCTGCAGAAATTTTTTTATTATTCTTAAAATATTCTCTTCATCATCTATAAGAAGTATTCTTTTTTCTTCCATATCTCCATTTTCCTTAACTGTTATCCCACAAACTAAAATAATAAAAATCTTCTGTTATTTCAAAATGTTAGCAGTTGTTAACTGTTTTATATAGATTTATATTTAATATAAAAATTATACTAATGGTAATAGATATGTTAAAGATTTTTCTGTTTGTAATGTTTTTTTCCTTTTCTGTTTTTGGGGAAGAGGTGCACAGGGCGGTTATAGATCTCAGGATAGGTGATGTAAAGAAATTTGAGAACTCTGTTTTAAAGGGACTTTCTTTTGTTATACAGTCCTACAGGAATAAACTTCAGGATTTGAAAGTTGTCGTGGTTGCCCATGGAGATAGCTATAAATTCTTCCTAAAAAATCTGGAAAAGACACCTTACAGGCATGATGCAGAGCTTTTAAAAAGGCAAAAAGATATAAAGGAAAGACTTGAAAATCTTGTAAAGCTTTACGGTGTTAGATTTGAAATATGTGAAGCAGGTATGAAATCAAGGAATTTAGAAATCTCAAATCTTTATCCATTTGTAAAACCTGTTCCTACGGCTTTAAATGCAGTTATTGAATGGCAGGAAAGAGGATATCACTATATGCTTTTCCAGTAGGAGGAGATTAATATGAGGTTTTTATTGACTGTTTTTTTAATGTTTTCTTTTGTGGTTTTTGGAGAAGAGGAAAAGAAAACTGCTGTTTTTGAAGTTTCTGAAAGTACATATCCATCTTTGAAGGTTGTGTATGACTGGAATTTTGGAAGTCCAGAAGATGTAGATAAAGCCTTAAACTTTTTAAGAAATCATTTTAAGGCCTATTCTGAGTATGCTCCTTTAGAGGAGGTTGAGATTGTTGTAGTAAGCCACGGGGCAGAAATCCCCATTTTTGCAAAACAGAATATGAAGATTTTTAAAGAGACAGTAGAAAGGATAAAAAACTTTCACGATACTTACGGGGTAAAGTTTTACGTCTGTTATAATGCTGCAAGGGCTTTTGGATTTGATAAGGAGGATTTTCCTTCTTTTGTTATACTAACCCCTGCAGGGGTGGCAAAGCTTGCAGCCCTTCAGGAAGATGGATACAGGCTTGTTCCTGCTGTTGTTCATGATTTTAGTGCAGTAAAGGAAAAGTACGGTAAGAAAAAATGAAGATTTTTATTTTCCTTTTGATTTTTTCTATATCTTACGGATATGAAATTACTTTTGCTGTTTTATCTTCTGGCTCTACAATAAAGGAGTACAGGCGTTTTAAAGCTCTATCCCAGTATATTTCAGAAAAAACAGGTATAACAGTTCACTTAAAGGTGGTGGATAACTACCGGGATTTACTTGATTTATACAGATATCAAAATGTTGATCTATCTATATCCTGTCCTGTTGTGTTTTATAAGATAAAGTCTTCAAATGATGTTGAAGGCATAGCTGTTGTAAAGATTGACGGTATGGTTATGGAAGCAGGGGTTATTGTTGTAAGAAAAGACAGTCCCATCAAAGATATAAAGGACTTAAAAGGGGCAAAAATAACCCTTGGGAGTTCTATATGTGCAAGTAACTGTGTTATGCCCCTTTATATTTTAAGTAAAAACAATATTACCTATAAAGATCTCTCAGATATGTGGAGTTCAGGAAGCGATAGGGCTGCAGTGCTTGCTGTTCTTGCAGGTTTAGCAGATGCTGCAGGTGTAAAGGAGGAAACGGCATTACTCTATATAGACAAGGGGATAAGAATTCTGGCAAAATCCCCCTATGTTCCAAGGTATGTTGTAGCCCTCTCAAAAAAACTCCCAGAAGATATACAGGTTCAGATAAAAAAAGCATTGTATTCGTTAAAAGACAGGAAAATTTTAGAGAAGCTTGGGATTGATGGTTTTGAAAAACCAAAACCCCAGATGTTTAAACTAATAAAAAATTACAATGCTGTTTTGGGACAGTATCCACTCATAAAATAAGGTCAGATACATTTTCTATAAACAGTTCCACTTTATTTGAAAATACCTGCTTTACCGGGAGTTTTTCTATTATTTTCTTAATAAAGTCAGCCGATGGCGGATAATCCTCATCAAAATAGATAGTAGAAACAGGTTTTTTCAGTTCAACTTTTTTTATTCCCTTTCCTGTCAGATATTTTTTTAATTTTGATATCTCCATATATGTGTTAAATGCCTTTGGAAGACCGTTGTAAAACTCTTCCAGATAATCTTTTATCTTTTGAACCTCTTCCTGATCTTTTGCTTTTGAAACTGCCATGTATATATTTAGCCTTTCTGTTGGACTCTGGATAAAATCCTGGGGTATATAACTTTCAAAATCTACAACTATGACAGGTTCTTTCTCTTTTATTCCAGATTCTTCCTGTATTGCTTCTTTAAGGAGCTTTATATACATCTCATATCCAACAGCCTTTATATGCCCGCTTTGTTCAACTCCAAGTATATTTCCAACCCCTCTTATCTGCATATCTTCAATTGATATTTTTAAACCTGAACCGGGTCTTGTTAATCTTTTTATTGTTGAAAGTCTTTTTTCAGCTTCCTTTGTTATATTTTCTTCTTCAGGAACAAACAAATAGCAGTAAGCCTGTATATTTCCCCTTCCAACCCTTCCCCTAAGGTGATAAAGCTGGGCAAGTCCAAAAAGATCAGCCCTTTCAATAATAAGGGTATTTGCAGTTGGTATATCTATCCCTGTTTCTATTATAGATGTAGAAACGAGGATATCTATTTTTTTCTGGATAAAATCAAGGAGCACTTTTTCTATTTCTTTTGGTTTCATCTTGCCGTGGGCTATACCAACATTCCTTCCAGGGAAAAGGCGTTTTATCTCTTCAGCTTTCTGATTTATACTTTCTATCCTGTTGTGTATATAAAAAACCTGCCCATTTCTGTCTAACTCCCGTTTTATAGCCTCTTTTACTTTATTTATTGAGTAGGGAAAAAGGTATGTTTTTGTTTCAACCCTTCCTTCAGGGGGTGTATTTATAACAGATAATTCCTTAAATCCAGATAAAGCCATATTCAACGTCCTTGGTATTGGGGTAGCGGTCATATAGAGGGTGTCCACATCTTTTTTTATATATCTTATTTTTTCCTTTGCCCTTACTCCAAATCTGTGTTCTTCATCTATTACAAGGAAACCTAAATTTTTAAACTTTACATTATCCTGGAGGGCTTTATGGGTTCCTATGATAACATCTATCTTCCCCTCTTCCAGCTCTTTAAGTATTCTTTCTGTTTCCTTTTTGGATTTAAGTCTTGATAAATTTTCAACCCTGATTCCAAAGGGTTCTAATCGTTCTTTAAAGTTCCTGTAATGCTGATAAGAAAGAACTGTTGTAGGGGTTAAAACGAGGGATTGTCTGCCGTTTACAGCATTTATAAAAACGCCTCTAATTGCAACCTCCGTTTTTCCAAACCCAACATCTCCGCATACAATCCTTTCCATAGGTTTGTCTGAAGATAAATCCCTTTTAATATCATTTATTGCCTTCAGCTGATCCTGGGTTTCCACAAAAGGAAAACTCTCTTCAAACTGGGATATTAACTCATTTTTTATATCTAAGGGAGGTCTCTTTAATTTTTGTCTTTCTGTGTATAGTTTTATTAACTGTTTTGCTACCTTTTGAAGTGAAGATTTTACCTTCTTCTTTAAATTTCTCCAGGATGTTCCCCCTATCTGATCTAACGTTATAACTCCATTTGTTTTATATTTGAATATCTTGTCAAAATGAAGGTAAGAAACGTATATTTTTTCATTATTTGCATATTCTAAAACCATAAAATCATATACTTTTCCCTTTATTTCTCTGGTTTCTATTCCTCTAAAAATTCCTACTCCGTAATCTTCATGGATAATATAGTCCCCTTCCTTTAAGGGCTCTACTTCTAAACTTAAGGACTCTTTTGTTTCTGGAATAAAGGCTTTTTTATTTTTCAGATAAAGGGGTGATGTTATCGGCAGGTATATCTTTTCATATAGATGGGTATCTTTTTCAGAAGAAATCTCCTTGTTTTCCCCTTTTGAAATAAAGTAGTACTTACCTTTTCCAAGGGGTTCATTAAATATATCTATGTAAGCAACTGGAATATTTTTGAGATATTCCTTTAAAAGGTGTGTATTTTCTTTTTCCTGATGATTATTTAAAGGGAATATATCAACAAAGGGTATTTTTTTCCTTGTTTCTAATGCCGATTTTAAAAATATGCTTTCAACAGTATCACCAAAAAAATCCAGCTCAATAATCCCTAAAAATGGAACAAATATAGATATTACTCCCCCTTTTACAGAAAATTCCCCCTGATTTTCTACACTGCTTTCCCTTATATATCCGTTTTTAATAAGCTTTTCTATTAAAAGATCTCTATTGAGCTCCTTTCCTTCCTCTATAAATATGCAGTTTTCAATAAAGGTATCTTTGTCTAATACTTTTATATTCAAGGCATCCTGGGTAAGACAGAAAATACCTGGTTTGTTTCTCACCAAATGGAGTAATGCAAAATTTATTTTAATCTGTGCTTCAATATCCCCAATATCTATTTCAGAGGGAATATCAACAGGATGTATATTTTTTTTGAAGTACTTTAAAAAGGCTGAAATATTTTTTATAAATCTTTTTTTTCTTTTTTCTTCAGGAAGTAAAGCTACAACAGAACCTTCAGATACTTCACATATCTTATACTCAGGAAAACAAGATACACTTCCAAAGAACTTTTCCATACAGAAAAATTTATGAGGATTTTTTAACTTTCAAGGCTTTTCTTAAAACCCTTTTAGTTCTTACCTTTTCAGGTTTCTTTTTTAGCTCAAACTTTTCTTCAGATACAAAAATGTACTTTGGGATGTAGTACATAAGGCCGAGAACCGCTAAAAGGACGCTCACACCAACATACTCATTTAGTCCAAAATGGGGAGCCTTTATGATAACCTCCCTGAGGATTGCTATTAATGTTGTCTTTACAATCAAAGATGTATCTATTCTTCTTTCCTTTAGATACACAATCATAAGTCTAAAAAGCTCTGTGAGGATAAAAATGTAAAGGAACTTAGGTATAAGGTCGTAGAATTTTATATTTTCCTTGAAAAGTGAAACAGCTATGTCATAAAGGGCAAATATACTCAGTATAAAAAGTAAAATAGTCAGGACAAAGATAATTATATCCTCTAAGAACTCTAAACTACTTCCTAACTTTGAATGAACTTTGTGTGGTTCAAGGAGGGATTTTAGTTTTTCCTTCATCATCAGCTTCTATTTCTGAATTTTAGTACTTTCAGTCTCTGACCCACAAATATTTTATTAGATTTTAGATTATTCATTCTCTTTAACTGTCTGACGGTTATACCGTATCTTTTTGCTATCTTTATTAAACTATCACCTTCCTGAACAATATGGTACACATATCTGCTTTTTGTTCTTTTTCTCTTTTTAAGCAGTTTTTTCAGGTACTTAACATTTATAGGGGATAAATTCCCACGTCTTAAAGGAACCTTTTTATATATAACAAGTTTTTGATTTGGATATATGTATTTGCTGATTTTGTTCCACTTTTTTAAAGCTTTTACAGATACATGGAATTTTTTAGCAATAGTTATTAATGTATCCCCTGGTTTTACCTTGTATATAAGACCCTTTGATGTATAAACAATATCCTCAGTTAAATCTATCACCCCTGTAGCATATTCTGGATAAGCTTCAATATAAGATGGAACTTTTAAAACCATTCCAACCCTTAACTGACCTGGTTTTAGCTTATTTATACTAAGTAATTCCCCGGAAGATATACCAAACTTATCAGCAATAGATGAAACAGTATCCCCTTTTTTAACAATATACTCTTTTAAAGCATAGTAGTTAACCACAGGTATTTTTTCCAGGGCTGTTTCTACAGTTTCTTTGTACCCTTTAGGTAGGTAGATGTTATAAGTTCCTGGATGGGGAGGGGTTTTACCTTTTTTAAGATGGGGGTTCATTTTTCTTAGGGTTTTGTAAGGAATACCGCTTATTTCAGAAATAAGGGAAAGGGAAACTGGTTTATTAACCTTTAATATATCAAAATTCACAGTTTCATAATCAAAGTGCTCCTCTTTTAAAAGCTCTTTAACTATTGAAACTGTAGCAAGGAAGTTTGGAACGTAATTTCTGGTTTCCCTTGAAAGATATTCATCTATATCCCAGAAATCCTTACCTCCGTACATTCTTATCCTTCTGATAATCGCCCCTTCTCCACTGTTGTAGGAAGCTATAGCAAGCATCCAGTCGTCAAATATAGAATACAGATCCTTCAGATATCTTGCCGCTGCTATGGTGGATTTTTCCACATCGTACCGTTCATCTATCCATTTATTTATCTTAAGACCGTAAGTTCTTCCAGTCTGGGGCATAAACTGCCAGAGCCCTGCTGCCCCTGCTGGAGATTTTGCTTTTACATTAAACTTACTTTCTACAATAGGTAGAAATATAAGCTCGTCTGGAATACCCTTCTCTTCAAAAATTCTCTTTATAAGGGGTATATATTTTTTTCCTCTGTTTATATATTTTGTTATATGTCTTAAGCCTTTTCTCTTTAAAATTCTTATTCTTTCTTTTACAGCTGTCTTTTCAGCTATATCCATATTAAGGTTTAGATGTATCTTAGATTTTAGCTTTTCTACTTCAATTATCTCAGGGGAGTTATCCAGAACAACAGATACAACAATACCTATATCTTCAGGATCTATCTCCTGATCCTGCATAGATACACTTTCACTATACCCCTTTACACATATAAAGAAAAACACTAATAATCCCAGTACATATTTAATACTGTTTTGCCTCAACGTGGCCCTCTTCAGCTTAGTGTTATATTAATGTCTTATAAAAGATTTTAATAAACTATGTAAAATATATATTAACATAAACTTATATATTCAATCATCTTTGCTAAAATATATAAAAACCCTTTTTCAGGAGAAAGAGTTTGTACGTTGATGAAAAATCAGTAATTCTGGAAAACAGATTTATATCAGGGAAAACGTGGCTTTTAAGATTGAAAGCCCCTGAAATATCAAAAATGGCCAGACCAGCCCAGTTTGTTATGATAAAAGGGACTCCTGACTATCAGTTTGATCCTATGATGAGAAGGGCCTTTGCAATAGCTGATGTTGTAGATGATGAAATTATTATTTTTTATGATGTTTATGGGAAAGGGACAAAGGCAATAACAGAAAGGAAAAAGGGAGAAATTATTTACGTACTTGGAGCCCTCGGTAAAAACCTTTTTCCTGAACATTATGATTATTATCTGCTGGTTGGAGGAGGAATAGGTTTTGCCGGCTTGTCTCTCTTAATGAAAGAGCTAAGAAAAAAAGGAAAGCCTTTTAAAGCTATATATGGAGTTCGCAGAAAAGAGCAGTTATCTATGCTTGACTGGATTAGAGAAAATAAGTTTGAAGATGATGTTATTATCTACACAGAGGATGGTAGTTATGGAGAAAAAGGGCTTGTTACAAAAGACCTGAAAAAACTGGCAACAGAGCATAAGAATACAGCTTTGGCTGTATGTGGTCCAAAGGGTATGATGAAAGCAGTTGTTAAGGAAGCAAAGGAGATAAACATTCCAGCTTACCTTTCTTTAGAGAGTAAAATGGCTTGTGGTTTTGGTATTTGTATAGGATGCGTAATAAAGGATACTAAAGAGGATGTATATAAAAGGGTATGTTATGAAGGTCCTGTTTTTAAAGCAGATGAAATAGAATTTTAGGGGATGTCAATGGAAATAAAAACCCACCACAAAATAAATCAAAGGCTGTGCGGTAAGCCTCTACATGTTGAAGATGACAGCTTTGCAACTGTTTTACTTGAAACAGATATGGACATGGTTGCAGATGATAAAGGTCTGGTTCATGGAGGTTTTATTTTTGGAGCTGCAGACTACTGTGCAATGCTGAGTGTAAATCATCCACATGTAGTTTTAGGAAAGGCAGATGTAAGATTTCTTAAGCCAACAAAAGCTGGAGAAAAGATTTTATTTGAGGGAACTGTAAAGGAAAAAAAAGAAAGAAAAAGATTTGTTGAAGTTATTGGTAAAAATGAAAAAGATGAAATTGTTTTTTCTGGGGAGTTTGTCTGCTACATTCTAGAAAAGCACGTGCTGGATTAATTATTTTATGTCTGTTATATCTACTTTGTGTCCCTTTTCACATTCTTCATAAACAGGACATGAGGCACATTTTCCCTTCTGAATGCTTTTTTTAATTTTTTTAAATAAAAATAAAAAAGCCATAAATACTATAAAAAAGCCGATAATATAATCAGGTTGAAATTCCATCTTAAACTCTAAAACCCTTAAATTTAACTATAAAATAATCTAACCTATTACATAAACAAATCTATGATGTTTAACTATATTTTTTTGTTAAAAAGATTTCTTTGTTCCTGTTTGATGCTTCCTGATTGATCGTATTTTTGGGTTTCGTCTTTGAAAACTACTGAAAATACCTCCTCAATGAACTGGAGGTTATCTACAGCAAGACTCATATTAACCTTACTTAATTTTTTTATTTCCTCTAGTTTATTTTTGTATTTTTTTATTTCTTCTGGACTTAAACTTTTTAATTCTTCTAAAAGTTTTTGTTTTTCTTCTATAACTTTTGTTAATTTTTCAATATGTTCTTTTGTTTCAATAGCTCTAATAATAAGATTTTTTTCTTCTTCAAGTTTTCTTATAAGCTCATTTAACGTTTTCTCCACCATGGCATCACCAGTATATAGAAGTGTAATAAATTTTTACATTTTACCTTATAATATAATATCAGAGTTTAATAGGTAAAATTTCAAGGTCTATTTGCGATAATAAAAAAATTAATAATGGTATAAAAAGTTTATTAATAGAGGGAGAGTGAATCATGGAGAGAAAAATCAGGGAAGAAATTAAAGATTTAATTGAAAAAATAGAAAATTTTAAAAAAATCTTCTCAGAACTTAATGAAAAATCATCCGGATTTTCAATAGTAAATCAGCATATAAACAAATCCATTACTGAAAGTGAAGAAGCAACAAAAAAAATAATAGAAAATATCACATACTCCCTTTCTCTTATTGAGGAAAATTTAAGTTTTCTTAATGGACATGTTTATTCTATGGAAATAGAAAGGATAAAAGAAAATGAAAATCAGATTTCAGCAAACCTCACAGAAGCTCTTACTCTGCTTGAGTTTCAGGATATTTTAGCCCAGAGGTTGAAAAAAATATCTTCATTTTTATCTGAGGTAGAAAAAGATATTGTAAAGATAGCACTGGAATTAGGATTGTCCCAGACAAAAGATTCTAAAGAAGCTGAAAAAATAAAAAAGAAGCTGGAAGAGCTGGAATGGAAAAAAGAGGTTTCCCAGACAGATGTTGATGAAATATTAAATGAATTTGGTATGTAGAGAGGGTAAAGATGAAATTAGAGTTTACTGATGATATGAGGGAAATCCTTGAGGAATTCCTTATTGAAGCAGATGAAATTCTTTCAAATTTAGATCAGGACTTAATAGAGCTGGAAAATAATCCAGAGGATAAAGACCTTTTAAATAAAATTTTCAGGGGAATGCATACCCTCAAAGGGGGAGCTGGCTTTTTAAATTTAACAACTATTGTAGAAATAGCACACAAAATAGAGGATATATTTAACAAACTCAGAAATGATGAGATGACTTTAACCCCCGAAATGATGGACGTTATTTTTGAGGGGGTAGATAAACTAAAAGAAGCCATTGATATGTTAAAAGAGAATGATGAAATACCAGATGAAGATGATATAAAAGACATACTGCAGAAATTAACAGCTATTCTTGAAGGTGGAGAAGTGCCACAGCAGGATACTTCTACATCAGAAACACAGGAAGTAAAAGGAGAAAAAAACGAAAATGAAGGTGAGATAGAGTTTATAGAAGGGGTAGATGAGGATATTAAAAAATTAATACTTCAATTCAAAGGAAAAGATTTAGGGGAGATCTTAGAAGAAATTATTCTCCTTCCTCCAGATGAAAGACCTCCTTTAGATGTTATTGAAAAACTGGAGCAGTTAATAGTAGAGGGTAAGGATGTAAAAGATTTAATAAAGAAAAAAGAGGAACCTAAGGAAGAAAAAACTGAAGCACAGTCGGTAAATACCCAAAAAGAAGAGAAAAAGCCTGTAAAAGAAGAAAAAAAGGAACCTCCTAAAAAGAAAAAGCAGGAGAAAAAGGAAGAGGTTATAAGGGTTGATGTTGAAAGGGTAGAAACCCTTATGAATTTGGTAGGGGAGCTTGTTTTAGATAGAAATAGAATTGTTAAGCTTGCATCAAACCTGGAAAGTAAATGTGGAGACAGTGAAGTTATTGAGGAACTAATAGATTCTATAACAGGTATGAGTAGAACTGTTAGTGATTTACAAGATGCTGTTATGAAGCTCCGTATGCAGCCTGTTAAAAAGATATTTAGCAAATTCCCAAGGATTGTTAGAGACCTTGCTAAAAAGCTGAACAAAAAGGTAAATCTTGTTCTGGAGGGTGAGGATACAGAAATAGACAGGTCTATACTGGATAAACTTGAGGATCCCCTTATTCATCTTGTTAGAAATGCCATAGATCACGGAATTGAACCTCCAGAAGAAAGAGTAAAGGCTGGAAAACCTGAAGAAGGGATTATAAAACTCTCGGCTTTTCAGGAAGGGGACAGAATTATTATTGCTATAGAAGATGATGGTAGGGGAATTAATGTAGAAAAGGTAAAGAAAAAGGCTGTTGAAAAAGGACTTATAACCCCGGAACAGGCAGACAATATGTCTGATAAGGAGGCTTTTGAGCTTCTATTTATGCCTGGATTTTCTACTGCAGAGCAGGTCAGTGAAGTTTCTGGTCGTGGTGTTGGTATGGATGTTGTTGCCTCTACAATCCATACATTAAGGGGGACTATAGAGGTAGAAAGTGAACCAGGAAAAGGCACAAAGTTTATAATGAAACTACCCCTTACCGTTGCAATTATCAGAACCCTTATGGTGGGGGTAAATGAAAGGATCTTTGCTATACCCCTTTATTCTGTTGTTGAGATTGTTAAGTACGATCAGGACAATGTTAAAAAAGTTGGGAACTTTAAATCATTTATGCTTAGGGATGAGGTTTATCTTCTCTTTAGCTTAAGTGAGCTTTTTGATATGAAGGATACAGAAGATAAAGAGTTTATAGTTATTGTCAGGGTTGGGGAGAAAAATATAGCCATATCAGTGGATAACCTTTTTGGAGAGGAAGAGATCGTTATAAAACCTTTAGGAAAACTCCTTGAAGATGTCCAGGGAATAGCAGGGGCAACAATAACAGGAGATGGAAAGGTTGTCCTTATTGTTGATACAAATTCCTTAATAAATGATAAGAAAACACAGCTTGTAGGGGTATTATGATGTCGGAATTAGAAGTAGTTGGTATAAGGGAAGTATCTGCAGAAAAATCAACAGAAAAAAGGCTAATAACATTTAGACTAAATGATGAGCTTATAGGTATAGATATAACAAATGTTGTAAAAATTACTATAGATATGGATATAACACCTGTTCCAAAAACTAAAGAATACATACTTGGGGTTATGAACCTCAGGGGAAATATAATTCCTGTTGTTACCTTAAAAAAGAAGTTAGGACTGCCGGAACTTTCAACTCCTACAAGGAACACCATTATTGTCGTTGAGACAGATTTTGGAAATATAGGGATCCTTGTTGATAAAGTTGAAGGAGCTTTAAATGTTAATCCGGAGGAAATTCAGCCTCCTCCTATGAACTCTATTGGGATAGATCCAGAGTTTTTGGAAGGTGTCGTTATGATTTTTAAAGAAGATGGGGAGAGGGAACTTTTAACAATCCTCAGTATTAAAAAAATATTTAGAGCAGATAACATGTAAATCTGGAGGATTTCATGCCTAAAAAAGACCTTTTGCCAAAAATTTTAGAAACAGGAGCCAATGAGCTTGAGATTATAGATTTTAGAATGTATGAGGTGTTAGATGACGGTTCAATCTACGAATGGGTTTTAGGGGTTAATGTTGCTAAGGTAAGGGAGGTTATTAAAAGACCTGAAAAGATTGTAAAATCCCCAGGTTCTCCACCAGAGGTTGAGGGGATAGCAAAAATTAGAGGTGAAGTTGTTCCTATAGTAAACCTTGCTAAGTGGATGAAGATAAAAGAACCGGAGAATGCCGGTAAATACGTTATTGTTATGGAGTTTTTAAGGGAGATTGTTGGTGTTATTGTCCATGATGCCAAAAGAATAAGGAGAATTAAATGGGCAGATATAAAAAAACCACCCCCCTCTATAGAGGAAAGGTTAGGTGGAAAGATTGTTGGGGTGATAGAAATAGAAGATGGAAATCTATTACTGCTCCTTGATTTTGAAGGAATATTAGATGAACTTGGAATGATAAAGATTTTTGGTGTAGAGGAAGAAATTACAGAGGATATAGAAAGATATGGTCATTTTAAAATTCTTATCCTTGATGACTCCCCTGTAGCCAGAAAGATCATTAGAGGAATTCTTGAAAAAGATGGACATACTGTATTTGAAGCAAGCAACGGTATGGAAGCTCTAGAATTTTTAATGAAAACACTTAAACAGGCTGAAGAGGAAGGAAAAGATATAACAGATTATATTCAGCTTATTATTTCGGATATAGAAATGCCTGGTATGGATGGGCTTACCTTTACAAAAAAGGTGAAGGAACATCCAGTTCTCTCAAAACTGCCGGTTATTATAAATACTTCTCTAAGTGATAAAGCTACAGTTGATAAAGCAAAATTTGTTCACGCAGATGCCCATCTTGTTAAATTTGATGCTCCGGATTTAATAAAACTTGTACATAAATATGCAATAAAAAAATAAGTAAGGAGGAAGATTAAATGGCATTACCAGACCCAAATATAAAAATCTTAGTTGTTGACGACATGGCAACAATGAGAAGAATTATCAAAGGGCTTTTGAACCAGCTTGGTTATAAGAATATTGAGGAAGCTGAAGACGGCAAGGTTGCCCTTCAAAAGTTGAAAAGCCAGAAGTTTGATTTTGTTGTAACAGACTGGAATATGCCTAACATGACAGGTTTGGAGCTTGTTCAGGAGATAAGAAAAGACCCTGAGTTAAAAGATCTGCCTGTTCTTATGGTTACAGCAGAAGCTAAAAAAGAAAACGTACTTATGGCTATAAAAGCCGGCGTTAACAACTACATAGTAAAACCATTTACAGCAGAAGTTTTAAAAGAAAAAATGGAAAAAATATTCTCTGCTGTTAAGAAGTAGAGAAGGAGGATTTTAGTAATGGGGCTTTTTGGATGTAAAGATGTATATCAGCTTGTGGATCATTTAAAAAAAGAGTTAGAAAATAAAGAAAAGGAGCTTGAGAAAGCAAAAACAGAGCTTGAAAGTAAAGAACTTCAACTTATGTCTTTAGAAAAGGAACTGGAGGACAAAGATACAATCATAGAGGACCTTAAACAGGAACTACAGCTTAAAGAAAAACTTACAAAGGAGCTTCAGGAAAGTCTTGAAAAACTAAAAAAACAGATAAAAGAGCTGGAAGATAAAGCTACAGAAGGATGGGAGCTTCTGGATTTTCTCCAGAGTGAAGGAATATTCCTTGTGGACACAGATTTTAAACCAGGACAGGACGGAAACAGATTTACGTATATAAATAAAAGGGGAAGGGAAATACTAAAAACACTTGGAGATGAGATAAATAAAGCTTACGGCTACAATATAGATTGGTCAAATCCTATAGGAGTATCAATCCACCGCTTCCATAAAAACCCTGAAAGGGTAAAAGAGCTTTTAAAAAGCCTTAAACCAGGGGAAATAAAGAAAAATGCAGATATACAGATAGGAAATCATATTATAGAGTCCTATAGATTTCCTGTAGTAAATAAAGAAGGAAAGATCATATCCTATGGGGCAGTATGGCTTGATGTTACAGACAGCAGAAATATAGACAGGATTATAAAAGACGCTTCACCTGAAACAGTTTTAACTATTTTTGAAGCTTCCCTTATAAGGGCTATAGCGTTTAAACTCAGAGTAAAAATTTCCTACTTTAGAAATGAACTTAAAGATATTTTAGATTTTCTTGATGATATTTCCGAATCTGTTAAAAGAATTACCGATTCTATAAATGAGATAAATGAAACCCAGAAAAAGATAAATCAGATTGTTGCCCAGGGAACAGAAGAGATACAGAAAACAACCTCAAACATTGCCCAGACAGAGTCTGTTATGGAACAGCTTACAGAGTCAACAAATGAGCTTAAAAGAAGAATAAGCGGAATTGAACATATCCTTGATGTGATCCTTGAGATTACAGAACAGACAAACCTCCTCGCTTTAAACGCAGCTATAGAGGCAGCAAGGGCTGGAGAAGTTGGAAGGGGTTTTGCCGTTGTTGCTGATGAGGTAAGAAAACTTGCAGAAAAAACATCAAAAAGTGCTAACGAAATCAGGAATGTAATTAACGGTATCGTGGAGGAGATGGAAAGGACAGAAAATGAGGTCTATAAAATTAAAGAGATTGTTAAGGAAGGGGTTGATTATGCAGCTGAAATAACAGCTATATTTAAAGATATAGAAGAATCTGGAAAAAGAATAACAAATATGATAGAAAACCAAACCAAAGATATTGTGGAACAGGCGAAAACAATAGAACAGGTTACTAAAGATGCCAAGGCATTACTTGATTCCTTAAAAAGTATAGAAAAGATAGCTGAAGAGATTGACAAAACAGCAGAAAATACATTTACAAGTGGAACAAATGCATGGAATTTACTCTCAAAACTAAAGAGCTCCATGGAGATAATGCTTCTAACAAGAATCATAGACCATGGGATATGGATGCAAAATGTTATGAAAACAATAGAAGGGGAAATAAACTGGAATCCTACAGATCATCTTTCCTGTGATCTTGGTAAATGGTACTATTCTAGAGGGTTGGAGGATATACAAAAATTTGGATCAGAGGCAGTTCAGATTTTCAGAGATTTAGAGGAACCCCACAGGCTAATACATCAGTATGGAATTGAGGCAATTAGATTGAAAAATGAAGGTAATTTAGATGAGGCCTATATTAAAGTTGATCAGATGATAGAGGTTTCAAGGGATATTGTGGATAAACTTATATCCCTGTATAAACTTTTGATTTCAAAAAGAGAAGTAAGACACATAGTATAAAAAAATAAGGGAGAGTGGATGCATGAAAATAAAAACAAAACTCCTAGTTTCCCTTGTTGTTGAGGTGCTTCTTATTTTTTTATTAACAGAGTTTGTCCATCTGAAACTGCAGGATTACAAAGAGATTGACAATAAAAAAGATATACTCATAGATATAAAAGGAAAACTTTACAGCATAGAGGCGGATCTTGAAGTTAATAAAATAGATAGGGTAAAGCTAAATCAGGTGGAAAGCCTCCTGGATGATGTTTCTTTACCTGCAGACATCAGAAGAAAATTAAAAAATATATTTATAGGTATAGAAAACCAGAACGTAGAAGTTGTAAGGAAAGAAGTAGAGCATTTAGACAGGATTATTACATCTTACGTGAACAAACTTTCTTCTAAAGCAAAATCCATTTTAGGATTTGCTTCAACCCTGGTTATACTGATACCTCTTTTCAGTCTTGTTGTAATAGGTATAGGGGCATTTACAACGTACAAAGCTATTGTTTCCCCTATCCAGGAAATGATCTCAACAATGAAAGAAATAAAAACAGGAAATTTAAACAAAAATATTTCTTTAAACAGAAATGATGAGCTTGGGCTTTTAGGAAGGGAGTTTGACAGTTTTATATCATGGATAAAGTCTGTTTTTGAGAGGTTAATGGACCTATCCACAAGTGTTTCTAAAGATTCAGGTATCCTTATCACAGACCTTACAAACACAAAATATAAAAGTGATAAGCTAAAAAAGGTTTCCCAGAAGCTTGAAAGTTCATCTAAGGAGCTTGTAAAAACGGTTAAAAATGTTAATGACCATATAAAAAATATGCAGAAAACTGCTAAAAGGGTAGAGGAGGCAGCAGAAGAAGGCTCAAAGGTTATAGTTTCATCAGTCAATGATGTTCAAAAGCTTGCAGATGAGGTTGTAGCCCTTAGAAATGAAGTTGAAGTTCTTACAGAAGAATCAGAGAAAATACAAACAGTTATAAATACAATCAAAAGTATAGCTGACCAGACAAACCTCCTTGCTTTGAATGCGGCAATAGAAGCAGCAAGGGCTGGGGAACACGGAAAGGGATTTGTTGTTGTTGCTGATGAAGTTAGAAGTTTAGCCTCAAGAACTGTCCATTCAGCCCAGGAAATAGGGAATATCGTAAACTCTATATCAACGGCAATTTTAAATCTTGCAAAACAGCTTGAGGAAAAAGCCCAGGAAGCAATACATGTAAAAGACTCTATGCATAAAACAGGTCAGACAGTTGAAGAGATAAGAAAGCAGATTAAAGGGATAACATCAGCTATAGTAGAGATAAATAAGCTTGTTGATATTCAGGAAAAAGCTTTAAGTATGGTTGAAAAAGATGTTGGAACAATAAATAAGGGTATGGTTTCATTTAAATCTGTATTTTCAGACCTTGAAAGAAGCTCCCTTAATACAAGAAATGCTATTAAATCAATGGAGGAAAATCTGTTTAAATTTGATATAGGAGATGGTCAGATTTTTGTTGAGGGGGAAGGGCTTTTTACCGACTGGATATCCATGCTTCCAAAAATGATAATCCAGAAAAGATTTGTACCTATTTATGAAACACCCTTCTACAGGTGGTTTAGTGAAAAATTAAAGGATGTAGTTGAAAAAAATCCTGATCTTTCTTCACTTTACCTTGAAATATCCCAGGAAATAGAAAGGTTAAATGATCTTATGGAAAAGATAACAAGGTACGATACAGTAGAATGTGGAGATGAAGAGATAGAAAATACATTTAAAGAATTAAAAGAAAAATCCCTTTATGTTCTTGGAAAACTATCAGAGATGAAATACCTTTTTAAATGAAGGATTATCCCTACTCAAGGGATAATCTCTTTTCCCTGCTTTCTTCAAGGATTTTTAAAAGATTTTCTTCATCTTCATTTTTTATATAATCCCTTAACTTCTCCATTGATTTTATAAACTCATCTATTGTGTGGAGAACATCCTTCTTATTTTGAAGAAAAATATCCTTCCAGATACCTGGTGAGCTTGCTGCTATACGGGTAAAATCCTTAAACCCTGCCCCAGGATACAAAAACAGGTCAATCCCTGTTTCCTTTGAAAGGGTTATTAAACTATCAACAAGGGCAAAGGCAACTGCGTGGGGAAGATGTGAAACAGAAGCAAAAACAAAGTCATGGAGCTGTGGATCCATAACCTCCACCTTTGAACCCAGATCTGTCCACAACCTTTCAAGTCTTTTTGTATCTTCATCCTCTTCATCTATAGTAAGGATAAGCTTCTTATTTTTAAAAAGTCCAATTACAGCATTCTCAACACCTTCCTTCTCTGTTCCTGCTATAGGGTGGGCTCCTATGAATTTGAAGGGTTTTAATATATCCTGAAGCTGTTTAACAAGCTCCCCTTTAACACTTCCAACATCAGTAATAATTACACCTTCCTTTAAAAATGGTTTTATCTGTTTTGCAACATCTAAAAATGTCTTTACTGGGGTAGCAAGGACAACAAGGTCAATTTTATCCCACGGAATACTCTTTATATCGGTAAAGCCCTCATCTACGGCTCCCATCTCTAAGGCTGTTTTTATCCTTTTCTTACTTAAATCAAATCCGTATATTTTTCCTTTATACCCTTCCCTTTTCAAGGATAAAGCTAAAGAACCTCCTATAAGTCCCATTCCAACAATAAGAATACCCTTAAATCCCCCAAAATCCTTTTCCACGGAAACCTCCTTACTTAACAAGTAATACAGGAATTGGAGAATGCTGGATAATAAAGGATGTGGTGCTTCCTAAAACAAGTTCCTTTATCCTGCTTTCCCCAAAAGCTCCCATTACGACAAGCTGGTAGTTTTCTTTATTTTCCTTTATATAGTTATCAAGTTCCTCTTCCGGATATCCGTATAGAAACTTCAATGTAAAATCAAAATCAAGGTACTTTTCTAAAAGCTCTTCTATATGTTTTTCCTTTTCTCCTGATTTTTCTTCCAGCACTGAAATAACACTTATCTCTTCTATTCCAATCTCCCTGGCAAAACTGCTTAAATACTGGGCAGCGTGTATAGACTTTTCTCTACCATCAAAGGCAAGAATGACCTTTTTTATCTCCCTGAATGTGTCAGTTGTTATCATTACAGGGCATCTGGATTTCCTTGCGACAGCTTCAGCTGTTGATCCTAAAAACAGTGGAGCAAACTTGTTGTGTATTCCCTTTTTTCCTAAAATAATAAGGTCTTCTGGATCAGCCATTTCAACAAGTTCATTTGCAACAATACCAAAGGCCTGGGCTATGGAGCAGTCTCCACCTTCCTCCCTGCACTTTTTTGCAAATGCATCAAGTAAAGCCCTTCCCCTCTCATCCAGAATTTCTTTTAGCTTTGGGGTTATATCTGCGTAAGTTGTAAAACCTAAAGCCCCTGCAAGGTCTTCCAGAAAAGGGGTTTCTAAAAGTCTTATATCAACAATATGAACTCCTATAACAGGTCTTTTTAGTTTTTTTGAAAAATATATACCGTAATCAGCTGCAACCCATGAGGATTTAGAACCATCAATCCCTACAAGAATTCTACTTATCATCTTTTTTCTCCTTAATTTTTTTGTTGTATTCCTTCCAGGACTTTAAAACTTCATCTAAAGCTTCATCAAATGTTTCTTTTTCAGTTTCCCATACCATAACACCAGCCCTTGTTAATTTCCACCTTACTTCAAAGTCAAGGGGATGAAGTTTTGAAACAACAATATCAACACTTATCCTTGAAACAATATCTCCTATTTCCTTTTCATTTCCAGTAATATCAAGGGTATTACTTATGTGGGTTTCAAAATTTTTAGAAACATCAACAACTATAACCTTTTCAGCAGAGGTAAAATCTTTTATCTTGTTCTCCTTATCTACAAGAAAAGCAATTCTCAGACCTTCCTGTCTGACAGGTTCATAATGGATAAAAACGCTGTCTATATTTGGAACTTCTGTTCTTATCTTTTTTTCAATTTCATCAACAATCTTATGGGTTTCCCTTAAAGAATAATTGTGAAGCAAAAGCTCTATATCTAAAAACTTAAAGCTCCCTGCTGCTCTTCCTCTTATATGCTTAATTTCAACAACTGCAGGATGGGAATATATAATCTTTTTTATCCTTTCAAGTTCATCCTTTTCCAGTGATATATCAAGTAGAACTTTTATTCCACTTGAAAATATCTCCCAACCGCTGTGGATGATAAACAGGGAAACTACAGCAGCGGCGTATTTATCTAAATTGTATCCAAAATATGTTCCAACTAATCCAGCAATAACAATAACCGATGAAAGAAAGTCTGCCCATATGTGCTGGGCATCTGCCATTAAAGCAGGAGAGTTTAACTCTTTGGCTGCTTTTATCTCCAGTCTTGAGTAAATAAATGTAGCTACCATGGCAATGACCATAACAATGATAGCTACATGTATATGCTTTATTTCAGCCCTTTCTTCTGAAAAAAATGCCTCTTTTATAATTTCATATGCAGCAACAAAAAGAAAAAGGGAAATAATAACAGAAGCAATATTTTCCAGCTTATACAGACCGTAAGGGAATTCCTTTGTTTTTTTTGCTGCTAGCTTTACAGAGGCTAAAGATATAATAGAGGCTATAAGATCTGAAAAAGAATGGATAGCTTCTGCTATAAGGGCAAGACTGTTTGTAAAAAGTCCTGCCCCAAGTTTTAATATAGAAAGGCTGAAGTTTAATATTAAAGAACCTAAAGCCCATCTTTCTTTTAATGTCTGATTATTTCCCTGTTCCTGCATTTATCTTTTACATTCCTGTATTAGTTTTACAAAATCATCAAATATATAGTGGGAATCGTGGGGTCCCGGAGAAGCTTCCGGATGGTGCTGTATGGAAAATGCAGGTCTGTCTGTTAGTCTTATACCTTCTATTGTATTGTCATTAAGGTTAATATGGGTTATTTCAACATTTGACGGTAAGGAGTCAGGGTCTGTTGCGTAATTGTGGTTCTGCGCTGTTATCTCAACTTTACCAGTTTCTAAGTTCTTAACAGGATGATTTCCTCCGTGGTGTCCAAACTCAAGCTTATACGTCTTTCCTCCTATAGCCCACGATAAAAGCTGATGTCCAAGGCATATACCAAAAAGAGGTATGTCTGTATTTAAAAGTTTTTTTATCTGCTGTATCTGAAAGTGTAAAACGGCAGGATCTCCAGGACCATTTGAAAGGAATATGCCGTCTGGTTGGAATGAAATAATATCCTCGGCCTTTGTATTGTGGGGAAATACCGTTAAATCCAGTCCTCTATCTGCCATCAAACGGAGGATATTTCTTTTAACCCCAAAGTCCAAAACGGCAACTTTATATTTTTTTTCCTTTTGTTTTGTGTAGCCCTCAGGCCATCTCCAGGAACATTCGTCCCATTTATATGGCTCCTTGTGGGATACCTGGGAAACAAGATCTAATTCTGATATGTCAGGTATAGAGCGGGCTTTTCTAACAGCCTCAGAAGGTGATATATCACCTATACCTATATATCCTTTCATAACACCATACTGTCTTATAATTCTGACAAGCGCCCTTGTATCTATTCCGTAGATACCTATAACGCCATTTTCCTCAAGGTATTCCTGAAGTGTTTTTTCAGCTCTCCAGTTGGAGGCTATTAAAGATAAGTCCTTTATAACAAATCCATTAACATGAACCTTTTCACTCTCAATATCTTCACTGTTTACCCCATAGTTTCCAACTTCAGATGGTGTCATTACAACAATCTGTCCCTTATAAGAAGGATCTGTTAATATTTCCTGGTATCCTGTCATTGATGTATTAAATATAACTTCTCCACCTGTTTCTTTTTTAGAAAAACCAGAAAATGCGTATCCATAAAAAAAATGACCATCTTCCAAAGCTAATATAGCTTTTTCCATTCATTTCCTCTCAAAAAAAGATTTTCATTATTTTATCAAAACCCTTAAGTTAGAGGAACATAATCAAGGGAAAAATATGTTATTTTTATTTAAAAGAATAAGGTTAGGAGCAGTGCCATGATAAAAATTGACTATACAAACGTAATGGCAGAAACAATAGGGGAGAGGGATGGAATTTTAAGGGAGGAACTTTTATCTTTCAGACATTTTGTTGTTGAAGTCCACAGCAGAATACAAAAAGAAAAAGAAAAGAAATTCTACTTCGCAAAACTTCCATATCAGGATACATCCCATATAAAAGAACTGGCGTCCCAGATAAGGGAAAATTTTGAGTACTTTGTTCTTATAGGGATTGGAGGTTCTTCTTTAGGGGCTGAAATGCTTTTCCATTCTCTAACAGATATAAACTATAATCTCACTAGCAAACCTAAATTCTTTGTAATGGATAACGTTGATCCGGAAAAGTTCCACAGTATTCTTTCCCAGATAGATATTGAAAAAACCTGTTTTAATGTAGTTTCAAAATCTGGTTCAACAGTTGAGACTATAGCAAACTTTGCTGTTATTTTTGAGATACTAAAGGAAAAGTTAGGGGAAAGATGGAAAGAACATCTTATTTTTACAACAGATCCAGAAAAGGGATTTTTAAGGAAATTTGGGGAAGAAAATGGAATAAAACTGCTTGAAATTCCAAAACCTGTTGGAGGGAGGTTCTCTGTGTTTACACCTGTAGGTCTGCTTCCTGCTGCTGTTGTTGGGATAGATATAGATGAAATATTAAAAGGTGCCAAAAAAATGGATCTTATATGTTCTGTAGAGGAGCATGTTGAACATAATCCAGCTTACCTTATTGCACTTACCCATTATCTTGCCAACATGAGAAGAGGAAAAACAATCTCAGTTATGATGCCTTACGGAGAAAGACTTTCTTCTTTTGTTGACTGGTACAGACAGTTGTGGGCTGAAAGTTTAGGTAAAGATGGGCTTGGTCAAACCCCTGTTAAGGCCATAGGTACAATAGACCAGCATTCCCAGATACAGCTGTATAGAGACGGCATAAGGGACAAAATTATCACATTTATACAGATTGAAAAAATGGATATTGATTATAAAATACCAGAGGATATACCTAAGGATATAAGCTACCTTTCAGGACACTCCCTCCATGAAATTTTAAATAAAGAGCTTCTTGGAACAAAGGCAGCCCTTATAAAAAGTAAAGTTCCTAATATAACCATTGTCCTTGATAAAGTTTCCCCTTACAACATAGGTATGCTTGTTTATCTTTACGAGCTGGCAACAGGCTTTTCAGGATACCTTTATAAAGTAAATCCTTTTGATCAGCCAGCTGTAGAGGAAGGGAAGAACTTTACATACGCCCTAATGGGAAGGGAAGGCTACCAGGAAAAGTTAGAGGAGTTTAGAGAACTGTACAGGGAAAAATATAAAATAGAAGTCCAGTAAAGGAAAACTCCTCTTTAGGGAGTTTTCCCTTAGAGAGCTTTGCCAAGCTTTTCCTTTTCAAGGTATTTTTTTAAAAATTTTCCTGTGTAAGAGTTTTCATTTTCTGCAACTTCCTCTGGTGTTCCGGTTGCTACTATCTGACCTCCTCCTTCTCCACCCTCTGGGCCAAGGTCTATAATCCAGT
>CAZHWB010000121.1:0-37191 GCA_964536105.1 uncultured Aquificales bacterium
TTTGTTATAAACATATAACATAAGTTTTCTTTTGTTTCCAATAACTTACCAAAATCTGAGTCTGGTTTTATCAAAAATTTTGGGGAAATTTTTTTATGATCTATATCATATTTTTGCCCGCTTTCCCTATTCTACTGCCAAAGAACAAGGCTTGCTAAAGGCAAGCCTTATTAAATTATACTACCTTCCTTTAAAATGGCTGTCCAAGATTTACAGCTACCACTTCTTTTACTTCAGGAATAGCCTCTTTAAGCTTCATTTCAATTCCACCTTTTAGCGTAACAAGAGACATTGCACATCCGTGGCATGCACCCATAAGTCTTACATAAACAGTTCCATCTGAACCGATATCTACAAGTTCAACATCTCCACCATCAAATCTTAAGGCTGGTCTTATTTGTTCTAAAACTTCTTCCACTTTAGCCCTATCTATTTTAACTTCTTGTTGTTCTGTTGCTTTTTGTTCTTGAGTCATTTTATTTCCTCCAATTTCTTTTAATTTTCCCTAAAATTATATATTCTTTTTGTTGCTTATCTATGATTTTTATCAAAAGGGGATTTCATGGGAGTTTTCATAACTTTTGAGGGTATTGAAGGTGCCGGGAAGTCCACCCAGGCAACACGTTTATATGAATATTTAAAGAGTATTTCAAAAAAAGCTGTATTAACCAGGGAACCTGGAGGAACAGAAACAGGGAAAAAAATAAGAGAAATCCTTCTTTCAAAAACCCAGGAAAAATTTCCCCCTAAGGCTGAACTTTTTCTATACGAGGCAGATAGAAATTTTCATATACATAATGTTATAAAACCTTATCTTAGTAGAGGTTTTTATGTCATATGCGATAGATTTATAGATTCAACCCTCGCCTATCAGGGATATGCACGGGGGCTTGATATAAACCTGGTGAAAAAGCTAAATGAACTGGCTGTTGAAGGTGTATATCCGGATATAACATTTTTAATTGATATTCCTGTTGATATTTCATTAAAAAGACTTGGAAAAAACAAGGATAGAATAGAGAGTGAAAGTAGAGATTTCCACGAGAAATTAAGGGAAGGTTTTTTAAAAATAGCTGAGGAAAATCCTGACAGAATTGTCGTTGTAAGCGGTGAACAACCAGTAGAGATTGTATTTTCACAGATACTTGATACATTAAAAGAGAGAAATCTTCTTTAAAGGTTTTAATAATGGAAATTATAGGCCATCACAAGGAAAAGGAAATTTTAAGCAGATATCTAAATAGAAACCAAAAATCTTACTCATTCTTATTTGAAGGAAAGGAGGGAATAGGTAAAAAGCTCCTTGCGTTATACACAGGTAGAGGTTTTTTATGTCAAAAAAATAGAAATTTTGGATGTGGGGAATGTGAAAGCTGTCGTTTAACAGATAATCTTATTTCAAATATATATGAAGGAACAAATCTTTCACCAAATCCAAATATAAAGCTTGTATCTTCCCAGGAAGGTAAGGATATAAAAATTTCCCAGATAAGGGAAGTTTTAGATTTTTTAAAGCTAAAATCTGATGATGGCAAAGTTGTTATTATAGAAAATGCAGAAAGGATGAACACTGAAGCAGGGAATGCCCTTTTAAAAACTTTAGAAGAACCTCCAGAAAATAGCATGATCATACTTACAACTACAAACCAGAATAGACTGCTTCCTACTATAGTATCAAGATGCTACAAAATCCGCTTTTCTTCTCTCTCTAAAGAAGATATATACCAGTTTTTAATCCACAGGGGGTTTTCTGAAAATGATGCAAAAACATTTTCTATTTTGTCAGATGGTTCTTTATCCTTATATACGTATTTGAAGGATAATCCCAATATATACCAGTATAGTAAGGATCTGGCTGTTTTGTTTTTAGATAGGAAGCTGAGATTGGAAGGTATTGTAAATCTTGCAGAAATTCTTGACAAGTTAGATAATAAAAATCTATCTGTGGTATTTCGTATTGTTCAGATTATTCTTCATAAAAAGATGTTAAAAGGGGAAATTGATATAGATTTGTATGATAAATTTTTAAAAGAGTATGAGGAGTTAGAAAAAGCAGTTAAATCAGGTGTCAAGAAAAAGCTTGCCGTTGAAGGTATGTATTTTAATGTAAAGACTTAAGGAGGTTAAAATGCCGTCTATTATAAAAAATAAATCTAAACGTAAATTTAGAACTAAGACAGTAAGGATACGATTTTTAGATACCCATAAGTTTAGTGATGTTAATGATGTCCCTGTTTTCATAAAAAAGGGAGATTTTATTGTAATAGAAACGGAAAAAGGGGAAGAACTTGTACTTGTTGTGGGTAATTCTGTTCCAGACCCAAACGATACCAGCGGATACAAATTTATAAGAAAAGCAACCAGAAAAGATATACAAATATTTGATAAACACGAGAAAGAGGCAGAAAAAGCCCTGAACATCTGCAAAAATTTTGCTGAAAAGTTAGGTCTAAAGATGAACCTTTTAAAGGCTTATATTCCTTTAAACCGTTCCAAAATACTTTTTTACTATGTATCAGAAGGAAGGGTTGATTTCAGACAGCTGGTAAAGGACCTTGCTAAAAAGCTTAAGATGAGAATAGAAATGAGGCAGGTAGGCGTTAGGGACGGCGTTCAGATGGCTGGAGCTATTGGGGTTTGTGGACAGGAATGTTGCTGTTCTTTATTCATGGATAAGTTTGACCCTGTGAATGTTGAAATGTTAGAGGAGCAGAACTTACCCCCTACCCCAATGAAATTCACCGGTGTATGCGGAAGGCTTATGTGCTGTCTTGCATTTGAAGCAGACAACTATTCTATAAGAAAAAATCTACCAGAGATAGATAGTCAGGTTGAGATAAATGGGCGCCTATACATAGTTAAAGGATACGATTTTATAAAGGAAGCTGTTGAGTTTATAGATGACCATGGACTTGTAGTTAGTTTTTCCTTTGATGAGCTTGATAGACTGGGTATAAAAAGGGAAGAAAGTTGCGGTAATTGTGAAGGTTGTGGAAAAGGAGAAGGATTTGAGCTTATAGATGTTGAAGAAAACATTCCAGAGGTGGAAGATTGGGAGATAAAAGACCAGTAGAAATAGGAAAAAGGGTCTTAAAAGAAGAAAAGGAAGCCCTTGAAAGTTTACTAAACTCTTTAGATGATAATTTTGATAAAGCGGTTGAAACCATCTTAAATACGAAGGGAAAAGTTGTAGTAACTGGAATGGGAAAATCTGGACTTGTTGGAAAAAAGATATCTGCAACTCTTGCATCAACAGGAACCCCTTCCTTCTTTCTACATCCTGCTGAAGCTATCCATGGAGATTTAGGAATGATTTCTAAAGAAGACCTTGTCCTTGCAATATCAAACAGCGGGGAAACACCTGAGCTTCTGGCTATTATCCCAACAATAAAAAGATGGGGAAATAAAGTTATTGCCATAACGAACAACCCATCTTCAACACTGGCAAAGGAAAGTGATATTCATATTTTTTTAAATGTTGAAAGGGAAGCCTGTCCTTTAAATCTTGCCCCTACATCTTCATCCACTGCTACCCTCGCCTTAGGTGATGCCCTTGCTGTAGCTCTTTTAGAAATGAGGGGTTTTACAGCAGAAGATTTTGCCCGATTTCACCCAGGTGGCTCCCTTGGAAAAAAACTTATGAGGGTTCAGGAAATAATGCACAAAGGGGAAGAACTACCTATTGTTTATCCTGACACCCCTTTAAAGGAAACTGTTCTTGTTATGTCTGAAAAAGGTTTTGGATCTGCTTTTGTTGTAGATAAAGAAGGCAGTATTGTAGGTATCATTACCGACGGGGATTTAAGGAGATTTCTAAAAAAGGGAGGCAGTATAGACAGGGGGTTAACAAAGGAAGGGATGACAGAAAACCCTAAATACATAAATAAGGATACCCTTGTGGTTGAAGCCCTTGAAATTATGGAAAAATACAACATAACCGTTTTACCTGTTGTTGAAAACCAAAAGCCTATTGGAATTGTTCACCTCCACGACATTTTAAAAAGCGGTGTTATCTAAAATGGCTCTACCCCGCATAAAGCATTACCTTACAAATGAAAAGTACGATGATCCCGGTATTGTTATAGAAATAGAGTCTATAGGGGAGTACATTCTTTTTGATGTAGGGAATATCCACAGACTAGATAGACATCTTTTAAGAAAAATAAACAAAATATTCATAACCCACACCCATATGGATCACTTTATAGGTTTTGATTATCTGCTGAGAAACAAATTAGGAAAGCCCCACACAGTTGATATTTTTGGTATATCTCCCCTTGTGGAAAATATCTACTGTAAACTACAGGGATACACCTGGAACCTTGTTGAGTTTGAACCCCAGCTGATTTTTAATTTAAAACAGTGGAATGAAGGACTTTTTGAGTACTACTCCTTTGATATAAAGAAAAAATTCGCTAAAGATTTTATAAAAGAGGAAAAGGCAAATACAGACGTTATATATGAAAACGAGTTTTACAGGGTAAGATACGCAATCTTAGACCATAAAATATGGATAATGGGATTTTCTTTTGAGTATAAAGACAGACTGTTGTTTAAAAAGGAAAAAATAAAGGAACTACCTTTAAAGGGACAGGAATTTGGTCTTCTAAAAAAATGGCTTGAAGATGAAAAAAATAAAGGGAAAACCTTTCCTGTAGGAAATAAAAAACTTCCTTACGAATATCTAAAAGAGGAATATACATATCTGCAAAAGGGTATGAAAATATCCTATATAACAGATGTTCTTTACTCAAAAGAAAACAGGGAAAAAATAGTAAAACTTGTAAAGGATTCAGATGTTCTTTACTGTGAAGCCCCATTTTTAGAGAAAGATGAAGAACAGGCTTCAAAAGTTTATCATCTTACAACAAAACAGACAGCAGAAATTGCAAAAGAAGCAAATGTAAAAAAACTTATTGTCTTCCACTTTTCAAGAAGGTACGGAAAACAGGCTTCCCGTATACTTGAAGAAGTTAAAAAATACTTCCCCAATACAGAATAAATCTACTCCTCCTTTGTTTTCTTTCTTCTAGTAGTTTTCTTTTTTTCCTCGGATTTTTTTGTTTCTTTCTTTTTAGAGGTTTCTTTTGCCTCTCCATTAAGTATGGCTTTTTTTAAACCTTTTGATTTTGCTGTTTTTTTTGGGGTTTTTTCTTCCTTTTTCTCTTCCTTTTCTTCCTGCGCTTCTTCCTTTTTTGTCTCTTCCTTAATTTCTTCTGTTTTCTCCTCTATTTTTTCAGTGTTTTCCTTTACAGTTTCTTCCTTAGCTTCCTGTGGAACCTCTTCTTTTTCTTCTTTAGGTTGTTTCTCAACAGTTTCCTCTTTCTTTTCCTCAGGGAAGACCTTGAATCTGGAAACCTCTTTAATCTCCTCTTCTGATATTTTAACTGCCGTTTCCAGTAAAAAGTCAGGAATTCCTTCAATAACTTTAAACTTCAGCTTACAGCTTTCACATATAAAGAACTCCTTGTCATAGGCAATGTCCCTAACATAGTAGGAAATCTCCCCTTTACAGGAAGGGCATGCTAAAATCTGCAAGAGCTCTTTAGAAACCATCTTTCTCTCCTTTTGTTGTCAAATTTTTTTACAACCTGTATATTAAGTATAAAGTCAAATATAGTATATAACCAAACTCCAGGGGGAATAAATATGATGGATCAATTCAAAAAAACCTTACTGTTCACACTCTCTTTTCTATTTTTCCTTTCTACAGCATTTGGAAGCGGTCTTGACCGTATATTCCAGATAGTTGAGAAAGAGAAAAAGCTCCAAAAAAGGGTTCCCCAAGAAGATATAGCTGTTGCCCTGCAGTCTGCACGTAGAATGAATGAGATTATCCTTGAAGCGATTTATCAAACCGGTGTTGCAAATGATGGAAAAATAACTCCAGCTGATGTCAGGGAGATAAATAAGTACATTGTAAGAAATTACAAAGATGAATGGGCGCAACTCCACGGTGATGATGAGGAAGGAGAAGAAACAGGATACCACCTGATTGTTAATGATGGAGCAAAGAAAAAAATTTTTGGAAAAAATGCTGTAAACAGAGTTTTTGACGGGATTTATCATCTTGGATTTCCAACTCCTTATAAAAGAAGGCTGGCAAATGAAGACGGAAACAAAAATGTTTCAATTATTAACGTGGCAAAATGGTTAAACAGACTTTTAAAGGAAGATATAAGAAACGGAAGCCTTTATAATCCAGCTGTTCAGGAGGTTGTCGGTGAAACTGGAACAGGATTAGATAGAATTATCCATATCATTTATAACGACAAGAGATTAAACAAAAATGTTTCCACTGAGGATTTAAGGGTAGCTGCAAGATGTGCAAATGAAATGAATAAAATTATTGTTGAAGCTGTGTATGCAACCGGGGTTATTGATGATGGAAAAATTACAAAAGATGAAATTCTTGTACTTAACCAGTATATAGTTGAAAACTATCAGGATGAATGGGCCCAGCTTCATGGAGATGATGAAGAAGGAGAAGAAACAGGTTTCCACAGGGTTGTAAACAACGGCGGTAAAACAAAAATATTTGGTAGAAATGCAATAAATAGGGTTTTTGATGGTATATATCACCTTGGTATTCCAACCCCTTACCCAAGACACCTTGCAAATGAAGATGGAAACAAAAACATATCCTTCAAAAAAGCAGCCAGATGGCTTACAAAACTCTTAAATCAATAATCTTTTAAAGCCCTTCCGGGCTTCTTTTTCTTTTTTTCAAAAAAAAAGATATCCAAAAATTTTTGATAAAATGATTTAACAAAAAAGAAAATGAGGTTAAATGTATGAGTGTGAAGGAGTTTGAACCTGTTATAGGTCTGGAAGTCCACGTTCAGATGTCCACAGACACAAAATGTTTTTGTTCCTGCAAAGTTGAATTTGGGGCTGAGCCAAATACAAACGTATGCCCTGTATGTCTTGCATTACCAGGAAGTTTACCAGTTTTAAATAAAAAAGCTTTAGAGTATGCAATTAAGGCTTCCCTTGCCCTGAACTGCACAGTTCACGAACTTTCTGTATTTGCAAGAAAAAATTACTTTTATCCTGATCTTCCTAAAGGATACCAGATATCCCAGTATGATAAACCCCTGGCAACAGATGGGTACATAGACATAAAGGTAGACGGTAAAACAGAAAGGATAAGAATCCACAGGCTTCACATGGAAGAAGACGCAGGGAAAACAATCCATGAAGGAAACCATTCTTATGTTGATTTAAACAGAGCTGGAACGCCTCTTATGGAAATTGTTTCGGAACCGGACATACGTTCTGCTGTAGGAGCCAGACTTTACCTTGAAAAACTGAGAAATATAATGAGATACATAGGTGTATCAGATGCAGATATGGAAAAGGGACAGTTAAGATGTGATGTTAATATTTCCCTTAGACCAAAGGGTGAAGAAAAATTTGGGACAAAAGTAGAAATCAAGAACATAAATTCATTTAGATTTGTTCAAAAGGCTATTGAATATGAAATAGAAAGACAGGCAAAGATACTAAAGAAGGGCGGTGAAATAGTCCAGGAGACAAGACTTTTTGATCCAGCATCAGGAAAAACATATACAATGAGAACAAAAGAAGAAGCCCACGATTACAGATATTTCCCAGACCCAGACCTCATACCTGTTAGGGTAAAATCTTCCTATATAGAGGAAATCAAAAAGTCCCTTCCAGAATTACCAGATGAAAAGGAAAAAAGATTTGTATCCCAGTTTGGTCTTACAGAATACGACGCTGAGGTTCTTGTTGCAGATAAAGACAGGGCTTTCTTCTTTGAGGAGGCGGTAAAGCATTACGGAAAAAATCCAAAGGCTATAGCAAACTGGACCATCAACGAACTTCTTGGAAGGTTAAATGAAAAATCAATTGACATTACAGAAAGCCCGGTAAAACCAGAACATATAGCACAGCTTGTAAAACTTATAGATGAAGGTGTTATATCAACAAAAATAGCAAAAGATGTATTTAATGATGTATTTAATACAGGAAAGTCACCTGCCCAGATAGTTGAAGAAAAAGGACTAAAACAGGTTTCCGATGAAGGAGAGATAAGAAAAATTGTAGAAGATATTTTAGAAAAACATCCGGCAGAGGTTGAAAAATACAAAGCAGGAAATCAAAAACTCATGGGCTTTTTTGTAGGTCAGGTTATGAAGGCAACAAAAGGAAAAGCAAATCCAAAAATCGTAAACAAAATCCTTCAGGAACTTTTAAACCAGTAAGAAGCCATCTGGCTTCTTCTTTTCTTCTCTTATCACATTCAGTTGTTATAATATTTTTCAATGTTTAACAGATATTTCACATCTTGATTAATAAAATTTGGATATAAAAAGGAGGTTTTTAATGAAAAAAGTTGCCGTTTTTATGGGAAGTAAGTCTGATCTTGATATGATGCAGGGCTGTTTTGATACTTTAAGAAAGTTTGAGATACCTTTTGATGTGTATATCTTATCTGCCCACAGAACACCTGATGAGGTTGCCCAGGTTTGTAAAACTGCAGATGAAAACTACGGCGTTATCATAGCAGCTGCAGGATTTGCTGCCCATCTTGCAGGAACAATTGCCGGCAAGGTAACTATTCCGGTAATTGGAATTCCAGTTGATAATTCATCTTTCAAAGGATTAGACTCCCTTATGTCAACTGTTCAAATGCCTCCTGGAGTTCCAGTTGCTACAGTAACTACAGGAAAAGCCGGCGCAACAAATGCTGCTGTTCTTGCAGCCCAGATTTTATCTGTAGGTTATCCAGAACTAAGGGAAAAGCTAAAGGCTTATAAAGAAGAGATGAGGGAAAAAGTTTTAAAGGCTAACGAAGAAGCTAAAGCATACAGCTATAACCCTTAAGAGAGAGGTTAAATGGAAAAAAAAGAGGAAAAAAAGGATTTTTTTGACAAAAAAACTATTAAAGATTTTTTTAAAACGGTAGCCTTTATCGTCGTTGTTGTTTCTATAATAAGAATATTTTTTGCCCAGGCTTTTAATATTCCTTCCGGTTCTATGAAGCCCACCCTTCTGGTGGGTGATTTTATTCTTGTAAACAAACTGGTCTATGGAGACTGGTCTATTGGGATACCCTTTACAGGAATTGATTTTTACAGGTACAAAAACAGAATTACAAAACCTAAAAGGGGAGATGTTATCGTTTTTAAGTATCCTGAAAATCCCAAAATAGATTTTATAAAAAGAATTATTGGCCTTCCAGGGGATATAGTTGAGGTGAAAGATGATATCGTTTATCTAAACGGTAAACCCCTAAAAAGGGAAAAAATTGGTTTTTACCACGAGGAAAACTACAAGGCTACAAAATACCTTGAATATATACCAAGAAAAGATGGCACCGTTTACAGCTATACAGTAATGGAAATTTTTGATGGGGAAGGTAAAAATTTTGGCCCTGTGGAAGTCCCTGAAGGTTACTATTTTGTTTTAGGTGATAATAGGGACAACAGTAGAGATAGCAGATTTTGGGGATTTGTTCCTGATGATTATCTTATAGGAATAGCATTTGTCATATATTTCTCAATTGACACAAAACACCCGGGAATTAGATTTAATAGGATAGGAAAAGTTATAAGGTAAATAGAAATCTTATAAACCGCTTTCAGGAGGTAACATTGAGCCAGATTTTGATAAAAGGAGGTTTTGTTGTAGACCCGGTAAACAACCTTTCCGACTATTATGATGTTTTAATAGAAAAAGGAAAAATAATAAAAGTAGAGAAAGATATAAAGCCTTTTGCAGGCTGCGAAGTTATAGATGCCAAGGATTGTGTGGTATCCCCATCTTTTACAGACATTCACGTTCATTTTAGGGACCCTGGTCAAACCTATAAAGAAGATATAAGAACAGGTAGTATGGCTGCTGTAGCAGGGGGATACACAACTGTTGTATGTATGCCAAATACAATTCCGGCATTAGATGATGCTTCCCTGATTAGATACGTTATAGAAAAAGGGGAAGAAGTTGGACTGTGTAGGGTTCTTCCTGCAGGGGCAATAACAAAAGGAAGAAAGGGAAAGGAACTTACTGAAATGTCCCTTTTAAAAGATGCAGGAGCTGTTTACTTTACAGATGACGGAGCTCCTGTTATGGACAGCCACGTAATGAGAAAGGCAATGGAATTTGCAGGTTCTATAGGCTCTTTTGTTGCTGATCACTGCGAAGATCTATCCTTATCCTCTGATGGCGTGGCCCATGAAGGGGAAATAGCAGCAGCTTTAGGCTTACCACCTTTACCTCCTGAAGCTGAAGATACAATGATAGCCAGGGACTGTATTTTGTCCCTACATACAGGAATGCCTGTTCATATATGCCACCTTTCAACAAAGGTAGGGGTTGAAATTGTTACCTGGGCAAAGGCTATGGGTGCAAAGGTTACAGCTGAGGTAACCCCCCACCACCTTTACCTTACAGATGAAGAGTGGCTTGACTTTTCCTGTGTTGCAAAGGTATCCCCTCCCCTGAGGGAACACGAGGATATAGAAGCTGTAAGATGGGCTTTAGCTTCTGGTATTATAGATTTTGTTGCAACTGACCACGCTCCCCATGCCCATCAGGAGAAAATGATGGAGCACCATGTGTGTCCTCCAGGGATGATAGGTCTCCAATTTGCCCTTCCTATTGTCCTTGAGCTTGTAAGAAAAGATTATTTTGATATAAAAAGGGCTGTAGAGGTTTTATCTACAAAGCCTGCTGAAAAGATAGGTTTAAAACCTCCCCAGATAAAGGAAGGGGAAACTGCAGAACTTACAATTTTTAATCCTTCTGAAAGCTGGGAAGTTACAGAAGAGGTTATATACTCAAAGAGTAAAAATACTCCCCTTATAGGGAGAAAGCTCATAGGAAAAGTTAAATACACATTTTATAATGGAAAAATTGTATACAAAGATTAAGGAGATAGTTTTTATGAAGGAACACGTTATGGAAAAGGTTACAGAGTTTGATATTCTAGAAGCCCTAAGGGAAATAAACGATCCGGAGATACCTCTGGATATAGTTTCTTTGGGATTTATAAGGGAAGTTAAAATTGATGAGGATAATAATCTTTCTATAGTTGCCACTCTGACAACCCAGGACTGCCCAATGGAAAGCTATATAGTCAGGTCTATAGTAGGAAAGCTTAAAGATACATTTCCATCTTTAAATGAGATATCTATTAAATTTGATTTTTCAAATCCCTGGAACACAGATTTTATATCATCAGAGGGAAAGGAAAAACTCAGAAATTTAGGCTGGAAGATATAAAAGCCAGCCCCTTTTGGGGCTTTACTTTTTTAAAAGCTCCTCCATAAACTCAACAACCTTTGCAACATGTCCTTTAGCTTTCACATTTTTCCATTTTTTTACCACTGTTTTATCAGGGGCAATTATATATGTAGAACGGATAACTCCCTTTGTTGTTTTGCCATACATCTTTTTTTCTCCGTATGCATCATAAGCCTCAAGAACTTTTTTATCAGGATCCGATAAAAGATAAAAATTTAGATTGTATTTTTCTTTGAATTTTTTATGGCTTTTTATACTATCTGGACTTACCCCAACAACAACCGCTTTATCTTTAAGTATGTTTAAGTTATCCCTAAAATCACATGCCTCTGTTGTACAGCCAGGGGTGTTGTCCTTAGGATAAAAATACAAAATAAGATACTTCCCTTCTGAGAGTAGATCTTTTAAACAAATCTCTTTTTCCTCACCTTCAGGAGTTAACCCAGGTAAACAAAAATCCGGTGCTTTTTGTCCTTCTTCTAACATAATAAAACCTCCTTATCTGTATTGATTTATGTCCCTTACAAATTTTATAACACCCTTTTTCCCCTTTTTTGTATTAGCTATCTCACATGCATCAACACATTCACCGCAGATTATACAGGCCTGAATTCCCCTATCAAAGTCATTTAGAGAGGCCATTTTCCTTGGATCTAACCCCATAGGACAGGCTTTTATACATTCCTTACAGTCTCCACAATTTTCTTTATCTATAAGGAAAGGCTTAACAATGTGGTTGAATGGGGTTATTTTGTGGTAAATCCCTGTTGGGCAGTAAACACGGCACCACTTATCTGCTATAAAAGCTTCAAAGTAAAAAAAGCCTGTTATGACTGTAAAAGCTCCTAAAAGGGGTAAAAAGGCTGGATTTGTGGGATACAAAAATACCCTGAGGTCTGTAATCCAGTTAAAGAAAACAAGGGAAAATAAAATAGAGGTTATCAGGGTCACAAGATAGTATAGAGGTTTACTGTTTTTGGTCATTTTCTTTATGTATTCCTGAACCTGGGCTAAAAATCCCCCTGGACATATCCACCCGCAAAAAACCCTTCCTAAAATAAGGTTCGCCAGTATTATAAAGACAGCTATTACCCCAATAACAACAACTATAGGTTTAAAAGCCCCTGAAAGATGTATCTCCTGCCCAAAGAGCCAGGATTGGTTATGGGCTATGTCCATTTTAATGATCTTTAAGGAGGGTATGAGAATAAGAAGTGTCAGGAAAAAAATATAAGAGATATTTCTTAGGGTTTTGAATATTCTTTTTTTCAGCAAAGGGATACCTCCTTTTTGGAAGGTATTATACCAGCAAAAGATGAGGTAAGTTAATATTTATTAACCTACATCTTTTTGGAAAGGTAATCCTCCAGAAAAAAGACCAATCTTTTAGGATGTTTTAACTTTACCTTTTCTAAATTTTTAAAGGAAACATTTTGAAGTTTTTTCAGATCCAGGATATCATCAAAATCTAAAAAACTGCCTTTATCTGCTGAACATTTTTTACACAAACATCCTGCTTTTTGAACTGATATGCCTCCAAAATTCTTTTTGTTTATCTTTTTTCTACAGTGTACACATTCATCAAGCTGTGGATAAATTCCAGAAAGATAAATGAGCTTTGCTAAAAAATTTAATTTAAATATCTCAAAATCTTCAATTTTTGTCAGATAGTAAATTGTTTTTTTTAAAAAGATAAACAGTTTTTCATCATTAAAAAAAACATATCTGTTAAAGCTGGACAGAATAAAGGCACCGGTATAAAACCTGTTTATATCTTTGGATATTGGAAAGGCGAGATTTTGAAACTGTTCTACCTCTTTTATAAAAACCTTTCCTTTCTTTCTAAAGAAAACACCTTTAAACCAGTTAAAGGGTTCTGAAACTGACGGAAAAAAGGATTTTATAAGCTGTCCCTTTGGTATGTAGATATTTTCCTTTCCTGTATTTTTCATAAATACAAGAATAGATAAATCTGTATCCCCTACCTGTGTTTTTTTTAAAACAACAGCCTCATCTTTAAAAAAAAGTTCCATTATGCTCCTTCTTTGAATATACTTTAGGGTATTTATTTTAAACTAACCTGTAGGGAGATAATTTATGAGGAAATGGCTTTTTTTCATTATTATGGCATTTTTCTTCCTGTCCTGTAGTTCACCTCCCACAGATTTAAATTCCGGACTTATACAGGCGGTAAAAGATGGAAATATTGATAGGGTTAGACTCCTTATAGCCCAGGGGGCTGACATCAACACAAGGGATAACAGAGGTGGGACGCCTCTTCACTGGGCAGCCTATTACAACAGGAAAGAAATAGCAAAACTTCTGCTAATGCAGGGGGCTGATATAAACATAAAAGATAAAAATGGTCTTACCCCTGTAGATGTAGCCAGAATAAACCGTCGCAAAGAGATATTAAATCTATTTAAGAAATTCAACAACTGATTGCCCTTCTTTGTTATAAACATATATTTAAAGTAGTAGAAGATATAACCTGAAGGAGGGCTCAAAATGAGAGTTTACATTTTAGAAAAAGATGGAAAAGTTCAGCTACTTAATGCCAGAACCCACGAGGTAATAGCTGAATTTTCAGATGTATCAGAAGCTGTAAAGTATGCCCTTGACAACAACTATCAGCTTCCCCTCAGGGCTGTTGATGGAGAGTTTGTTGTTGATAAAAAGGGAAATCCTGTATATATAGATGAAAAGGGTATTTTAGAACTTGCAGATGGAACCCTCCTTGAAGGATGTAGAATATGCCCTAAATGCGGATGGATTGCCTATTGGGAAGAGGTATTAGATGAGGACAAGGAACCAAGAGAGTGCTATGTATGTCCCCACTGTGGATATATATTTGAATGTACCCCTGAACCTGAGGATATAGGAGCAGGAGATTAACAAAAGGGGCTTTAGGCCCCTTTTTATGCCTGAACTTTATCTTTTTCAGCAGTTTCTACTTTTTTAGATGAAGTTTCCGCTTCTATTTCTTTTGCTTCAATAACCTTCTCTTCTTTTTCCTCACCGCTTAAAGAAGATTTAAAACTTCTTATTCCTTCTCCAAGACCTCTTCCTATCTCAGGGAGCTTCTTTGCTCCAAATAAAAGAAGAAGAATTCCAAATATAAGTAAAAGTTCTGGTATCCCAATACCACCAAACATAATATTCCTCCTTTTATCAACCTTTAAGTTTCTTTACTGCTTTAATTATATCATCTATAGAATCTTCAATTACTTTTGGTTCCCACACTCCTATAATATGTCCCTTAGGGTCTAAAAGATAAACAGTTGAAACGATCTTCTCCTTTTCAATACCGTTTACATTTACCTTTTCGTAAACACCATAACCTTTTATAGTTTCCATTGTAGGATCACTAAGTATATAAAATGGTATGTTGTGATCCCTTTTAAACCTTTTATGCTCTTCTACAGGGTCTTTATCTATAACAACAGGGATGACTCCAAGCTCCATAACCTTCTGTAAGTTTTCTTTTAAAGGACAACCACTTCTATCACATCTTTTCCTTTCTTCAGTTGGGATGAAATAAAGAAGAACATACTTATCTTCCCCTAAAAGTTCACTTAAACAAACTTTCCCTTTATCTGCCTCTGGAAGGCAAAATTCTGGGGCAATTTCTCCAATTTTCTTTCTTTTATCCTTAGCCATAACGCACCTCCTTTTTAGTTCTTAGATCCTGTAGAAGTTCATTCATATGCCTGAATCTATGGTCTCCACCTGGAAACATCTTTACATATACCCCTATATCTTCAAAAAAAGCCTTTGTTTCCCTGCTGTCAAGGAGTTCATCCTCTTCGTCTAAATAAATATATAGCTTATCTTTTATTTTTGCTATTTCCTCTTTTGGAAGCTGGATATTTTTCAGGTACTCAACATGTTCTTCAGTAAAGACATACTCTTCCCCTGTTTTGTAGTTAACCTGTTTTCCTATCTGGGTTTTTAAATCCTCATAAGGTTTAATTGTTGGATTTATAACAACCCCGGGAATATCAAATTTATACGACAGATATACAGTGTAAGCCCCTCCTAAGGATGTCCCTACTAAAAGGAGGGGTTCTGCAGATTTTATATGTGAAATAAGAAATTCAAGCTGATATACAGCTTCTTTAGGATCATATGGCAGGGTTGGGGCTATAACATTTCCACTACCAAATTCTTCCTTAAGCCTGTTTACCTTATCCCCATATCCTGCAGAATTAAAACCGTGGATGTATATAACCTTCATAGCCTAACCTCTTGAAAAATTTTCCTTCTATATTATATTAATGAACTGTCTTTATCAAAGATAAAAAACTTGACAACAGAAAAAGGTTTAATATATAATTTTTGTCCTCTTGGTTGCGCTGGCGTAGCTCAGTCGGCAGAGCAGGTGATTTGTAATCACCAGGCCGTGGGTTCGAGTCCCACCGCCAGCTTTGAAACTGAATATGGAGGAGTCGCCTAGCCTGGCCAATGGCGGGAGACTGTAAATCTCCTGGCGTATGCCTGCGCAGGTTCGAATCCTGCCTCCTCCACCATTTAAACTGAATATGCGGGAGTAGCTCAGCTGGTAGAGCATCTGCCTTCCAAGCAGATGGTCGCGGGTTCGAGTCCCGTCTCCCGCTCCATTAAAAAAAATTTCACAAAATTCTGTTTATTCTACACTCCTATTAAAATCACAGTACTACACTGATTTTCAAAGATTTGGAATTTTTGAATTGAAAAATTTGGAATAAGGCGGCTAAAAGCCGCCTTACTTGTTTTAGATTAATCCTAAGAGTTTTAGAGCTTTTTCTGTAACTGCCCCTGGTGTTATAGGAATGTCGTTGTCCTTCTGGAAGTTTACAACAGCTTCCTGTGTTAATGGACCGTAAATTCCATCTATAGGACCTCTGTAGTATCCTTTAGATTTTAGAGCTTTCTGGAGTTTTGTAATCATATCCCTTGTCATATTAGTTTTACACAGAACCTTAACCCAGAGGAACTTTTCATCTCTAACCTTAACCTTCTTTGTTACATAGTCGTATTTTGGAGGTATTTTGATCCTCTGGACTTTAGCAGGCTCTACAAGCTCTTTAACATAAACAGTTTTGTAAACAGCAGGAATTTCAACCTCTTTGGTTCTTGCAGGTTTTACAAGAACTTTTTTAGTTACAGTTTTATATACAGCAGGGATCTCAACCTCTTTTACAACAGGGGGTTCTACCATTACTTTTTTTCTGACAATCTTGTATTTTGCAGGAACTTCAACTAAACAGAGGATATCACCTGTATTTGGATCAAATCTTGTTGCTATAGCCTGGGAAAGGAAAGATTGTCCTCTTTTCCATACCTTTTTAGCAGGCTCAACTAAAACCTTTTCTTCTACCCATTTGTAAACAGCAGGTCTAACAACAACCTTTTTTGTTGTTGCTTCCTTAACAAGAACCTTTTCTTTTACTGTTTTGTACTCAGGGGGAAGACAGATAAGTTTTTTAGTAGCTTCTTTCACAAGAATTCTTTTGGGAACTGTTTTATATTTAGGCGGTATAGTAATTACCTTCTCACCTCCAGCGTCAACCAGAACCCTTACTTTTTCATATTTGTATCTAGCTGGCAGGTATCCTATAGCAAAACATTCTCCAGGTTTTGCCTGTGGTGGTACAAGGGGAACTCCATTTTCAATATCAATTTCACAGAGTTCTTCAGCTTTAACATTTTGATATTTCTTTATTTTTTCCTGCTGGGCTTTTATCCTTTCTAACTCTTTTTTCTCTTCTTCCAACATTTTGGCCTTCATTTCAAGCTCTCTTTTTGCCCTTTCTAATTCTTGAGCCTTTTTTTCAAGCTCTTCCTTTTCAGCCTGCAGATCTGCCTGCTGTGTTGAAGCTACCTGAGATGCCTTTTGCTCGGTAGTCTGTACTTTTTGTGCACAGGAACCAAACAGAAGAACAGACAAAAATAAAAGTGGGATTAAAAATTTGCGGTGCAACATGCCCTGAAACCTCCTTGAAAATTTTGAAGATAAATTTTGATGGTAATAAAAATTTACTTTGTTTTTTAAAAAATTTCAAAAGAAAGTTTAAAATTTCTTATTTTTGAAATACTTTTGTTTTACAGGATTTTCAAAGAAAACCTTTATACAGCGGAATTTTCAGGGGATTTTTTTGATTTTTTGCTAGGATTTGTTTTTGTTTTGGCAATTATTATATATTTATAACCAATTTAAAAAGGGGGAAATCCCCCCTTTTACTGTTCAGGCCTGAGGGTTGGAAATAGGATAACTTCTCTAATTGATGGGCTGTCGGTTAACATCATTACAAGCCTATCTATTCCTATCCCTTCTCCCCCTGTAGGAGGCAAACCATACTCTAAGGCCATAAGAAAGTTTTCATCAATATCCATTGCTTCCTCATCTCCAGCTGCTTTTTCCTTCAGCTGTTGTAAAAATCTTTCCCTTTGGTCTTCAGGATCATTTAACTCTGTATAAGCATTTGCAAGCTCCTGTTTGTTAACAATCAGCTCAAATCTTTCAACAAGGTCTGGATCGTTTCTGTGGGTTTTTGCTAATGGGGATAATATTTTTGGAAAATCTATAACAAACGTTGGCTGTATCAGATCATCTTCTATGAAATGTTCAAACAGTTTATCCAGAAGCTTTAAATGTGTTAATTCTTCTGCCTTTGGAATACCAACTTCCTTAGCAAAACTTCTTGCCTTATCCTGATCTAAGAAAAACTCCTTGTCCTTTCCAGTCTTTTCTTTTAGGGCATCAAAGAAGGGAAGTCTTCTAAATGGTTTTGAAAAGTCCAGCTCCTGCCCTTCCCAGGTTATTTTTAATGTTCCAACAGTATCCATAAGTATTTTTCTAAACAGTTCTTCTGTTAGATCCATAAGATCGTTGTAATCCATGTAAGCGGCATAAAATTCAACCATTGTAAATTCTGGGTTGTGGGTTGTATCTATCCCTTCATTTCTAAAATTTCTTCCTATCTCATAAACCCTGTTAAACCCACCTACCACAAGCATTTTAAGATACAGCTCCGGGGCAATTCTAAGATACAGATCCATATCTAAAGCATTGTGATGGGTTATAAATGGTCTTGCCATAGCCCCTGAAGCTACAGTCTGGAGAATAGGGGTTTCAACTTCTATAAAGCCTTTACTTTCTAAAAATTCCCTCAGGCTCTTTATAGCCTTTGAACGTATTTTAAAAATCTCCCTTGCCTTTGCATTGGCAATAAGATCAAGATACCTGTGTCTGTATCTTTGTTCTACATCTTTAAGACCGTGCCACTTCTCCGGTAAAGCTCTAAGGGATTTAGATAAAAGCTTAAAGTCCTGAACTTCAACGGTAAGTTCCCCGGTCATTGTTCTGAATAATTCCCCTTCAACTCCAATGATATCCCCAATGTCAAGAATATCCATAGCTTCCTTATATTTCTCTTCCCCCAGGGTATCCTTCCTGAAGTAAACCTGAAGTTTCCCATCAGCATCCTGTATATGTCCAAAGGCAGCCTTTCCCTGATCCCTTAAAGCTATAAGTCTTCCTGCGACAGAAACCTTTTCCCTTCCTGGATCTAAATCATATTCTTCCTTTATTTTGTGAACAAACTCCCCTTCCTCATCTTCAGAAAAAGAGTCTGCTACCAGTGTCAGCTTCCCATCAATCCTTTCAAGATGCCCTGTAAATGTTAAAATCTGGTTTGGAGCAAACTTTCCTTTTTCCTGAGGGATAATAACCTGTATTTCAACAGGTTTTTCTAAATCTGCAAACCTTATTACGTATTTATCTTCCCTTTTTGATACTCTTTTTATTCTTCCTTTCAGTTTGTACTTTTTATTTGGATCAACAGGTTTTTCATATTTTTCTCTTATTTTGTCAAGGGTTGTTGATACGTTAAATTTGTGGGGATATGGATTTTCTCCTTTTTCTTTCAGGAGATCTATAATTTTCTTTCTACTTTCAATAATTTCTTCAGACATCTATTTACCTCCAGATTTTGTAAAAATATCAAGTATATAATGATAACGTAAGAATATTTTTTAATCCTCTAAAAGGGCTTCTACAAACGCTTTTGCCTCAAATGGTTGGAGATCTTCTATATCTTCCCCTACACCAATGAATTTTATAGGGATACACAGCTCCTGACATATAGGAATTAGGGCTCCACCTTTTGCTGAACCATCAAGTTTTGTGATAACAATTCCTGTAACATCAGTTGCCTCTTTAAATGTTTTAGCCTGATTTATAGAGTTTTGTCCTATTGTTCCATCAAGAACAAGAATTGTTTCTACAGGCTGATCCGGCATAAGTTTCTGTATCGTTCTTTTTATTTTTTGAAGTTCCTTCATAAGATGTTCCTTTGTATGCAGTCTTCCTGCTGTATCAACCAGAACAATATCATCACCTCTACTTTTTGCGCTGTTTACAGCATCATAAACAACAGCTGCAGGATCCGCCCCAGGGGAATGTTTAACAATTCTAGCCCCTGCCCTTTCTGCCCAAACTTCAAGCTGATCTATAGCTGCAGCTCTAAATGTATCTGCAGCTGCCAGAACTACAGATTTACCTTCCTTTGAAAACTGGGAGGCAAGTTTACCTATTGTTGTTGTTTTTCCGCTACCGTTTATACCTAGAAAAAGAATAACAGCCGGTTTTTCTTCCCCAAGTTCAAGGGTTCCTTCACAGTTTTTTAGTATTTCTATAAGTTTTTCTTTTAAAAGCTCCTTTAATTCTTCTCCATCTTTTATTTTTCTCTTTTTGCTTTCTTTTCTCAAAAACTCAATAATTTCCTCTGTAGCCTTAACCCCTACGTCTGCTTTTAAAAGGGCAATCTCTATATCTTCAAAAAGTGTCTCATCTATTTTCCTTCCAAAGGGTATTAGATTTCTTTTTGTTTTTTGAAGTCCCTTTTTTAATTTATCAAACATAGATTTAAACATTGTTTTCTCCTTGTTTTGATGTTTTTTAATTATTATAAAGAAAAACTTTTTTAGAGCCGATAAAACATAATAAAATTATGAAAAATTTCAATATCCGTGGAGAAATATAATGGGAAATAAGTTTAAACTGCTTTTTGCTGGTGCTGTTGTTTTAAGTATATTTTCATTCTCTAAGGGTGAAATAACAGTTACAGAGCTTTTAGATGAAGCGCAGAACTCTGTAAAATCTGCTTTTGAAAGTGGGTGCCCTGAAATATCACCTTATGAATATGCAAAGGCTGAAACATTCTATAAAATAGCAAATGAGGAAACCTCTAAACTTGATCTACTTGCTGGAAAAGCTGCAGCATTAAAATCTATAGACTGGGCATTAAAGGCTATATCAAAAAGATATGGGGAAGAAACAGATGTTTCTTTAAAAGTCCCCTTTAGAAATCTGAACATCCATTATGAAGTTTCTGTTAAAGATAAAAAAATAAATCCAGCTGAGGCAAAAATATTTTCAGAATTTGAGATCCTTAAAGACAAAATAGAAAATCTGTATGCAAAACATGCTTTAGAGTGTTCGCCAGAAAATATAGCAAAAGCGGAGGTATATTTGAAGGCTGTAGGTGGATTGGATTTTCAGGACCCTGAAACAGGTGTAGAAAGGAAAGTGAAACTTAAAAGAATTGATCAGATAATTTTTCTAAACAAGGCTAAAAAATATATAGCCCTTGCAAGGCAAGATGTTTATTCTGATAAAGATAAAGACGGTATTCCATGCTACCAGGAAATAGCCCAGGGAACAGATCCTAACGTATCTGATATTAAAAAAGAGGAAAAAGAAGAGAAAAAGATTGTTGAGAAAGTTCCTATAGAAGAGGAAATGCCTTTAAAGGTTAACGCAAGAATACATTTTGATTTTAATAAATACAACATAAAAAGAGAGTATCTACCTTACTTGAATGTCATAGCAAGATACTTAAAAGCCCATGAAGAATTAAAGGTAAAAATTATCGGATACACAGATAATATCGGTCCAAAGTCCTACAATGATAAACTTGCCTATAAAAGGGCAAAGGCTGTAAAAGATTATCTTGTGAAGATGGGTATTTCCCCATCAAGAATTGAAATCCTAGGAAAAGGAAAAGAAGATTACCTGTTTGATAACAAAACAAGTTTAAATAGATTTACAAATAGAAGAGCTGAATTTTTTGTTATGGAAGTAAAAACAAAGGAAAAATAATGGCATCAGGTAGAACCCACGATATTATTAATCTGGCTGCCCTTCCTGCTTTTGTTTATTTTTTGAAACCTGAGAGTTTTACAGGTTTTTTTACTGGATACCTTATAGGTACCTTTTTCCTGTCTCCAGATAATGATATATTCCATTCAAAACCAAATAAAAGGTGGAAGTTCTTCAGATTTTTATGGAAGCCCTACACTAATTTATTTTCCCACAGGGGACTTTCACACGTTCCTGTAGTGGGAATAGGTTTGAAACTGGTTTATCTACTGTCTGTTTTTATCTTATCTGTTTTAATTATTTCTGGGTTATTTTTTGTTGTTTCCTATTTTACAGATCTGGATACATCTGTATATATACCCTTTGATTTTTCAGAAGATACGTTAAAAACAGCTCTTTTCAGCCCTTTTTTCGTGTCTTTTATAGTTGGACTTATTTTATCTGAAATTGTTCACATCGCTACTGATATTTTTTTCTCCTTCTTTAAAAAGCTGTTTAGATTTTCATAAATCGGCAAACATATCCAAAAACCACTGGGGATACGGCCTTTCTGGAGCGGAGATCTCATCAAGATACTCAACATCCTCCTGGGATAAATCCCATGTTACACACCCTAAATTATCTTTAAGCTGGTCTATGCTTCTAACACCTATGATAATTGAGCTGACAAACGGCTTTGATTTTAGCCAGTTTAATGCCACCTGAGCCACTGTAGCATTGTATTTTTCAGCTATTTTTCTCAGTTCATCAAGTAAAAAATATCCTTTTTCAAAATCAAACCTCAGGAAAGGCCTTTCCATTCTTGAGTATCTACTGTCTGAAGGGTATGGTTCCTCCTTTGAATACTTTCCTGATAAAAATCCCCCTGCAAGTGGACTCCAGGGTAAAATTCCAATTCCTAAATCTTCACAGGCAGGAACAACCTCAAATTCTATATCCCTTCCTAAAAGGGAGTAATACATCTGGGCTGATATAAATTTTGCCCAGTTTTTTGCTTCCTGGAGCATTACAGACTTTGTTATCTGCCATCCGGCAAAATCAGAGATCCCTATGTATCTAACCTTCCCTTCCCTGACTAAATCATTTAAAGCATCAAGGGTTTCCTCTATAGGCGTGTGGTTGTCCCACCAGTGGACCTGATATAAATCTATGTAGTCTCTTCCTAATCTCCTTAAAGAGTTATCTACAGACTTAAATATATGGTGTCTTGACAGTCCCCTATCATTTGGATCTTCAGACATTACGCCCCTTACCTTTGTTGCAATAATAACATCATTTTTTTTATTTCCTAAAGCCTTTCCTAAAAGCTCCTCACTTTCTCCAAAGGCATATATATCAGCTGTATCAAAAAAATTTACCCCTTGATCAACTGCATAATCAACTACCCTTTGAATTTCTGAAAAGCTCATTTTTCCAGCTGAACGCCATCCCTTTTCTGTAAATGTCATAGCCCCAAGGCATATAACAGATACTTTAAGTCCGCTATTTCCAATTCTCCTGTACTCCATATATCCCCCTTTTAGCTAATTTCTAGTATTTCTGGATGCTCCTTTAGAAATTTTTTCATCTCATCTGTATTCTCAAATGACTGGAGGGTTTTAACAGCTTCCTCTACGATGCTAAATAGATCATCATCTTCTATAAGCTCCTTTAAAGCCCTCATCACATCTTCATTTTCTAAACCCTCTAATGATCCTTTAAACTCCTTTGTCTCTTTTGTTATGTTAAACCTGTAGTGAAGAACATTTTCATCATTTAGTCCTTCCTTTTCTAAGAGGGAAGTTATATCTTTTATATCTAAATCCCTCAATATCCCCTTAAAAATAACAACAGGTTTTTTTCCTTTTTCATCAAGGATTTTTTCCACCTGTAATTTTAAGTTCTTTATACTTTCTTCTAATGTGTCTTCTTCTAACGGCACAGACAAAAATGGTCTTTTGCTTTTTAGTTTATAAAAACGGCAGGAGATATTTCCCCCAGATACATCCACAATATAAAATCCTTTTTCTATTTTGTCTTCATTTTCATTGTACGCTGTAAACTCTGTTGAACCTGGATATACAACTGTTGCACCATTTATAACCTTAGGTTCCTGTTTTACATGGTAATGTCCTATTCCTACATAGTCATACCCTTCTGGTATTTCCTTTTCCATGTATAGTTCTGATCCAGGGAATAAAGGGGTAAACTCCTGATGAAGCATTAGAATTTTAAATCTATCACCTTCCAGATTTTCCAGATACTTTTCAAGTATCCCCCTTATCCCACCTATCTGTTTTAAACCGGCTTTTGATATGTATTTTAAACCTCCTATATAAATTCCGTTATACTCTTTAAAACCACTGTCAACAAGATTTAGCCCAAGGGGTTCCAAAATAGCTAAAGGGGATACATCCTTTACCTGACTTCCCCTGTCGTGGTTTCCGGAAATTGTAAAGATTGGAATGTTACGGTCCTTTAGTCTTTTAAGTATTTCAAGACCTTCCAGAAAGGTCTGGTTGGAAGGCCTTGATGTATGGAAAAAATCCCCGGAATGTATAATAAAATCAACCTGTTCATCTACAGCTATATCCACAGCTTCGTGAAATACATCTAAAAAATCCTTTTTCCTTTCTTTCAGCCCGTACTGGCTGTACCCTAAATGGGTATCACTAATATGCAGGAACTTCATTTAAGACCTTCTTATGATTCTTTTTTTCCAAATAATTTCTCAAATACTGCATCAGATGGGCAAAATCCGGTAAAAGCTGATAAATAAAGCATAAAAATGATGAAGTAGATAATATACTTTCCTATATCGTTCCCTACATTAATCAGGAGAACAGATATTAAAAGGAGTGTTCCCATTACAAATCTTTGAGCTCTAACTGCTGATTTTGACATATTAGCCCTCCTTAAAAGAGATAGTTTGTATTTATAATATAATACTTTTTCTACAGTTTTTTTAAGGAGATATGATGTATTACGATCAAAAACTTAAAGAGTTATACAAAAATCAGAGGGTTGCTGTATTTCTTGATATCCAGAATTTATATTACTCTGCAAGGGATACCTTTAACAGAAAGGTAAATTTTGAAAGTGTGCTGCACAAGATTCTCAGGGATAGGATACTGATAAGGGCTATAGCATACCTTGTAAAGCTTCAGGGGGTTGACCAGAAGGCTTTCATAAACACATTAAGGCATATTGGTTATCAGGTTAGGGTAAAGGAACCAAAAATATTTAAAAGTATAGATGATCAGGGAAATTTATGGACTACAATAAAAGCCGATTGGGATATGGGTATAGCAATGGACGCCATATCAATGGCTGAAAAGATAGATGTAGCTATACTAGCAAGTGGAGATGGGGATTTTGTTGACCTGGTAAGGTACCTGCATACAAAAGGGGTAAAAGTTGAGATTGCAGCATTTAAACAAACAGCTGCAAAGGAACTTATAGAGATAGCAGACGAATTTATTGACTTAACAGCTTTTGGGGAGGATGTATTTTTATAAATGGTGGAGACGACGGGGCTCGAACCCGTGACCTCTGCCATGCCGAGGCAGCGCTCTCCCAGCTGAGCTACGTCCCCACTTCATATATATATACCATATTTTATTACACATAAATTTTATTTCAACCGACAACTTTGTATTCAGTAGAACTGACTTTTTCTTTTATCCTTTCAGCCATCTGCTCAGGGAGAAGCCCAAGGTCCCTTTCCAACAGTTCTATTTTTCCATGCTCAATAAATCTGTCAGGAATTCCAAATCTTATAAGACTGTTTATATAACCGTTGTCTAATATGTATTCTCCAATACCGCTTCCAAATCCTCCATTTAAAGCCCCATCTTCCATAGTTACAATATACTTATGACTTTTAAGAAGTTTCTTTAATAGATCCTCATCAAAAGGTCTTATAAACCTTGCATTTACAACAGTAGGGTTAAAACCGTACTTTCTGAGGATATCCCTTGTTTCAAGGGCTTTTTTAACATACTTTCCTACAGCAAGGATAGCTATTTCCCTTCCTTCCTCTAACACTTCCCAGCTTCCTATAGGTATCTCTTTAAAACCTTCCCCTTTTTCTCCATACACTGAGCCTCTGGGATATCTTATAGCAAATATCTTCCCTGATTTTATGCCTGTATAAAGGAGATCCCTCAGTTCCTGCCAGTCTTTAGGAGCTGATATTATGATATTTGGAACTGCCCTTAAGAAGGATATATCAAATACACCATGGTGGGTAGGACCATCATCTCCAACCAGTCCGGCCCTGTCAATAGCAATAACAACCGGCAGTTCCTGTATTGCTATATCATGGATAACCTGATCATAAGCCCTTTGTAAAAATGTAGAGTAAAAGGAAGCTACAGGTTTAATTCCTTCTGTGGAAAGACCTGCAGCAAATGTTGCTGCGTGCTGTTCTGCAATACCTACATCAAAAAATCTATCTGGGAACCTTTCTGCAAATTCAGTTAATCCAGAACCTTCCTTCATAGCAGGGGTTATAGCAACTATTTTTTCATCTTTCTCTGCAAGCTCAACAAGAGCCTCTCCAAAGGCCTTACTCCATGAAGGTTTTGCTCCGGCCTTTTTTATAGGAACACCTGTTATTTTGTCAAAGGGGGATATCCCATGAAATGGAGTTGGATTATCCTCAGCTGGTTTGTATCCTTTTCCTTTCTGGGTTATAACATGGACAAGAATGGGACCCCTCATTTTCTTTACATTTTCTAACGTCTTTTCAAGATCAAACAGATTATGTCCGTCAATTGTTCCAACATATGTAAATCCAAGTTCCTCAAATATTATCCCTGGGGCAAAAAGTCCTTTTACGTATTCTTCTATTTTTCTGGCCATCTTTGCCCCAGACTCACCAAATACAGCCTTTAGTATCTCTTTGAGCTTCTGTCTTGGTTTCTGGAAAACCTGGTTTGTAATGATTTTATTAAAATATGTGTAAAGGGCGCCAACATTTGGAGATATAGACATCTGGTTGTCATTTAAAATAACAATGAATTTTGAAGGATCAAGCCAGCCTGCATGATTTAGCCCTTCAAAAGCCTGGCCTGCAGTCATAGCCCCATCTCCAATTATAGCCACCGTATAGCCTTCCTTATGGAGAATGTCCTTTGCTACCCTCATTCCAAGGGAAGCAGAGATGGAAGTAGAACTATGCCCGGCCCCAAAATGGTCATAAGGGCTTTCTTTTCTTTTTAAAAATCCAGAAATTCCTTTATACTGCCTTAATGTTTTAAAAGCTTCCTTTCTTCCTGTAAGGATTTTATATGCGTATGCCTGATGCCCTATATCCCAGACCAGCCTATCCTTTTCCGGGTCAAAGGCCATAAGAAGGGCTATAGTCAGCTCAATAACCCCTAAAGAAGGACCTATATGTCCTCCATTTTTGGATGTTACATCTATAATGTAATCTCTTATTTCTTCTGTAAGTACCGAAATTTCATCTTTAGATAAATTTTTTAAGTCTCTGTAGTCCCTTATTTTTGATAAGACCCTGTATCTATCCATGGCTCACCATAGACCCTTTTATTATTTTAAACCCCTCAATAATATAATATTTTGTTAAGTAAAATCTATAACCTGTGTTAATAAACGGGTGTTATTAATATCCTGTTAAATTTATTTACAAATTTTTGTAAAAAGCTTTTACTCCTCATAATATTTTTATACCAGATGTATTCATGTAAGTTATTGAAAAAACTGTATTTATAAAGTGGCAAAATTTTTGTATTAAAGTTTAAAAAAACCTCCCCCGTAATGTTATAATATCTTCCAGCTTAAGGAAGGGTGAGGTGCCTGGAGAAGCTAAAATGAAAATTAATAAAACAAAAAATCTATTATTAACTCTGTTTCTCTCAGCTTCTATAGCTTTTGCAGGAACAAAAAACTTCAAAAATGATGATTACTTTAATTCACTGGAAAATGAGTATGCTAAAGAGCGATACAAAGCTGTTATGATTGATGATGGAATTCCTGCACCGGAATTTCAGAAAGAAATTATTGACCTTGCGATAGGTTTTTTAGGTATAAGATACAGGTTTGGTGGTAGTTCTATAAGGGGTATTGATTGTTCAGCTTTTGTTCAGAGGGTGTACGCTTTAGCAGGGATTAACATACCAAGAACAGCCCGTGCCCAGGCCCAGCTGGGTATTACAGTAAGCAGAGAAGATTTAAAACCTGGAGATCTTTTGTTTTTCCAGACGTATGCCAGATATCCTTCCCACGTTGGGATATACATTGGAAATGGAAAAATGATACATGCATCTTCTGCAAGTAAGAGGGTTATCATCTCTGATATAGATAAAGATTACTACCTGAGACATTTTCTCTTTGCAAAAAGAATATTCCTGTACGATCCAAAAATAATAAAGGAGCTGGAAAAAGTAGAGGTCTATGGAGAAGATTAAAAGCACCACCATTTTAGTTGTCAGGAAAGATGGGAAAACAGTCATAGCTGGAGATGGACAGGTTACGTTAGGTCATAGTGTTGTAAAATCAAATGCAAAAAAGATTAGAACACTACTTGACGGGAAAATTGTTGTAGGTTTTGCCGGAAGCGCAGCAGACGGCCTTGCTTTAATGGAGAGATTGGAAGAAAAACTTAACAAATACAGGGGAAATCTTCTTAAAGCTGCTGTTGAGTTGGCAAAGGATTGGAGAACTGACAAATTTCTAAGACGTCTTGAGGCTGTTCTTGTAGCAGCAGATAAGGAAAATATGTTCTTAATATCAGGTAATGGTGATGTTATAGAGCCTGATGAACCAGTTCTTGCTATTGGTTCAGGTGGAGATTTTGCAAGATCAGCAGCCCTTGCTTTATATAGAAATACCGATCTACCAGCAAGAAAAATTGTTGAAGAAGCTATGAAAATAGCCGGGGAAATTTGTATATACACAAATACCAGCATATCTATAGAAGAAATAAAATAAAAAAACCGCCCTTTAGGGCGGTTTTAAAGATCTAATCGTGGATTTTTAATCTTGGTTTTGGGGTTTCATCAGTTGATGGAGGTAACACAGGCATTGTTCTGGCTTCTACAGGTATATCCCCTGTGAGGGACTTTAAAAATGCAACAATTTTGTCTGCTTCCTCTGTAGATAGTTTCTTTCCAAGCTGGGTTTCAGCCATTATTTCCACTGCTTCCCTTAAAGACCAGACAGCTCCATCGTGGAAATAAGGATATGTTCTATCAATATTTCTTAAAGATGGAACTTTGAACACATATTTATCTTCCTCTTTTTTGGTAAGTTTGTATTTTCCAAGGTCGTAAGTTGGATACTGTTTGAATATTCCAAATTTTGCAAACATAGTTCCACCAACGGCAACACCGTTATGGCAACCAACACATCCCTTATCTATAAACAGCCTTAAACCTTCTTTTTCTTCTTTTGTTAAGGCATTTGTATCACCCTGTAAAAACTTATCAAATCTTGAAGGTGTTACCAGTGTTCTTTCAAAAGCAGCTATAGCTTTTGCCACGTTATCGTAGGTTATAGGATTATCTCCACCAAATACTTTTTTAAATTCTTCAACATATCCAGGGATTGTTTTTAGTTTTGCAACAACATAGTCAGGGTTCGGCATTGCCATCTCTACATGGGCGAGGATAGGACCTTTAGCCTGATCTTCAAGGGTTTTTGCCCTTCCATCCCAGAACTGGGCTACATGGAAGCCTGCATTTAAAACTGTAGGAGAGTTTCTTCCCCCTGTTTTAAACTGGTGTCCTAAAGCTGTTTCAACATTGTCCACACCATAGGATGCGAGATTATGGCATGTATTACAGCTTATAACGCCACTTAGAGACAGCCTTGGATCATAGTAAAGTTTTTTTCCTAACTCAACCTTTTCTGGGGTTGTTGGATTATCCTTTGGGGCAGGCATTTCTTTAGGGAGAGGTTTGAAAAAAGATTGGGCTTTTTTTAGTAAATCTGCATCAGAAGCAAAACCTGTTGATACAGCCACCATCACAGCCCCTGCCAGAAGAGCAGCTTTCTTTAACATTTTTTCCTCCTTTCTTTTAATAATAACTATTATTAATATAAAATTTAAAATTTACCATGTCAACCAGTTTATATGTGAATAACTTTTTACTCTTCCTCTTCTAATTCAAATTCTATTTCTCTTTTAGGAATTACAGTTGTGATGGCATGTTTGTATACTAAAACCTGTCTGGGACCTTCTTTTAATAGGATTGTGTAAGGATCAAAATACCTTATTTTGCCTTCAAGCTTTACCCCATTCACAAGGTAGATATTAACCCTAACCTTTTCTCTTCTTATTGTGTTTAGAAATTTTTCCTGCAGTCTTCCTTTTTTTGCCATCTGGCCTTAGCCCTCCTAATGTAATGCAACGTTGTATAGTTTATCTGCTAATCTTATTATCTCTTTATACTCTTTTAATTTTGTTTTCCATAGCGCCGGTATACTTTCTTCTCCATTATACGCCCCTGCAAAGGCTCCTGTTAACAGCGCTATAGAGTCAGTATCTCCTCCATAATTCCCGTAACTGTTTACTGCATGTATTATAGCATTTTCAGAGTTATCAGGGGTCTTTAGAAAAATAAACAGGGATTGGGATAAAGCTTCCAGAGCAAAAGAACCATTTCCAAGTTCATCTATGGCTTCCTCATAGGAAGCATCTTTATCAAGTAAAGATTTTACCCTGTCAAGATAGAACTTTGTTTCATCTTTTTCCACAAATGTTTTTAAAAGCTCAAGGAAGTATGGATATTCTTCCTTCAGATAAAATCTTGACTGGAGACATTCACTTACAGCAACAGCTATAACAGAAGCTGTGTCTAGCACTATTTCATTTCTGTGGGTGAGAAGGACTACTGCTTTTGCCCCTTCAACAGCTAAAGCAGGATTTGTATAATGGAACATCCCCAGGGGAATAGCCGGTAAAGCTCCTTCTATAGAAGAACCTCCCCTTTCTATTTCCCTTCCTTCCTTTAAAGCTTCAATAGCCACTAAAAAAGAAGGATCAACGTAGTTATGCAGTTCCTCTTTTTCACTCCACTCTATATATCTTTCTAAAATATCCCTGATGTCTAATCTTCCTTTTTCTGCAATACTTTCAGCCACAATTTTAACTATCTCAAACTCACTTGATGTTTCCCCAGCTTTCAGGAAAGAGGCAGGTGATGCAGGATGTGGTTCACAGATCTCTTTAATCTCTCCCCCGTAATGGAGAACAACCTCATCAACAGGAATCTCCTCTACACACATACCCATAGAATCTCCAACAGCTGCGCCGATCAGCGTTCCTCTAAATTTATTTTTCAATCTATACTCTCCCGTATTCAGCATTTTATTAATAAATAATTACCTATATTCAAATCTCTTTTCAATATTGTTTTTAATCATAACATCTGCTTTTCTTTTTTATGTAACATCAATGTCAAAAATATCTAAAAGGAGATCTATATATGATTTACAAAGATTTTATAGGCTACAGTCTTTCAGAACTGGGAATAGGAACATACCTTGGAAAACCTGATGAGGAAACAGATAGAGGCTATTATGAGGTGATAAAAACAGGTGTTGAACGTGGTATAAATGTGATAGACACAGCTATAAACTACAGGAATATGAGAAGTGAACAGATTATAGGAAAGGTTCTTAAAGGGGTTGATAGAAGCAAAGTTTTTGTATCTACAAAAGGAGGATACATAGCTGTTCCTTATGATATTGATGTTGATGCAACGACCTGGTTTAAAGAGGAATTTATCAAAACAAAGATAGTGTCCCCGAAGGATATTACAGATACTGGAAATATACTGACTCCAATGTATATAGACTGGTCTTTTGAAAGAAGTTTAAAAAATCTTCAAACAGATTATATAGATGTGTATTTTTTGCATAATCCGGAGGATCAGCTTTTAAAGTTTGATAGAGAAACATTTTATAAAAAGATCTGGACAGTTTTTAGACTTCTGGAAGGTAAAGTTTCTGAAGGTAAACTCAAATTTTACGGTCTTGCTACATGGAACGGATTTAGGGACCCACAAGATCACCAGCAGTATCTTGATTTGAAAAGGATATATGAGATTGCAAGGGAAGTTGGAGGTGAAAATCACCATTTCAAGTTTATCCAGCTTCCTTATAATCTTGCTATGATTGAGGCATTTGCTTTAAAAAATCAAACTTTAGATGGGGAAAATTTATCAGTACTGGAGGCCTCCCAAAAACTGGGTCTATATACGTATATTAGCGCCCCTTTGATGCAAAGAAGACTTATAAGACCTGTACATCAGGAAGTCCTTTCAAGGTTCAGGGTGGAAAAATATTCCCACATACCTATTCAGTTTGTAAGAAGCACCCCCGGTGTTGGAACTGTTTTGATAGGAACAAGTAAAAAGGAACATCTCCTTGAAAATATAGAAATAGAAAATGTGCCTCCTTTATCTGCCGAGGAGATACTTAAAATGGTAGAGAAAAAATAAATTTGCCCTCATTTTTGTTTTTATATAAAATTTTTAAATAATACTTTTCGTAAAAAAATAAAAAAACTTTAATTTGGGGGAGAGTGATGGCAGCAATTTACAAAAAAGAAGGAACTTACTTTATCAGATTCACAGACAGTCAGGGAACATTGAGAATTATGGAACTTCCTAAGGGAAGGGAGGTTCTCACCAGAGAGTTTGAAAAAAGAAAAAAAGAGCTTCTAAAATTCTTAAAAAAATCCCCAAAGGAATATCTTTTATAGGCTTTGTATGAACTGGAGGGCGACTCTACCGTTTCTTGCACCGTAGTTTAAGGAGAACTGGAGGGCTTTCCTGTGAAGCTCCCGGTTTTCCATCTTTATATTGTACATTTTTGCATACATATCAACTATCTTTAGATAGGTATCCTGGCTCATATGAAAAAATCCAATTCTAAGTCCAAATCTGTCAACAAGGGAAAGTTTTTCTTCTATGGTATCTGATATTCTTGTATCATCTGAATTTCTGTCTGAAAATTTCACAGGGATAAGGTTTTTCCTGTTTGATGTAACATAGAAGCGTATATTTTCAGGGAGGCCTTTTAGTCCACCGTCTATAACCGTCTTAAGTTCCTTGTAATCCTGCTGATTTTCTTCAAAAGAAAGATCATCAACAAAAAGTATAAAACGAAAATCCTTAAACTCCTCTAAAAGGTCGTAAAGATCCCATATCTTTAGAAGGTCTTTCTTTGGGATCAAAATAAGCCTTAAACCATCTTTTGAAAAGAGTTTCAATAAACCTTTTACCAATGAACTTTTCCCTGTTCCCCTTTCCCCCCACAAAAGGACGTGGTTTGACGGCTTTCCTCTGACAAACTTCTCTGTATTGTAAACTATCTGTTTCTTTTGCTCATCTATACCCAGCAAATTGTTTATATCTGGAATTTTTGGATTTTTTACAGGCTTAATCCTTCCATTCTGGTATAAAAAGGCAGTATTTTTTGAAAAATCAATATTTTTTCTGTCTAAATCAACCTTTTCTTCAAGGATTTTATCTATTTTTTTCAGCACATTTTCAACGAGATCTTCAGGGATATTCATTTTTGCGTTTATCTCCCTCCTGGATTTGCCTTATTTCTATTATTTCATACTCCACATCCATTTTTTCAAGCTCTTTTTTTGTTTTCCACTGGATATACCATATATACGGGAGGGTTATAAGGGCGACAAAAAGAACAGCTAAAAACAGGAAAAAGGATATAAATATTGAAAAAACAAGAAGAACTCCTATTAAAAGGGTTATCCATATTTTTGTTATTAAGTTCATTTTTCTCTCCTTTTTGTTTAAAAAATATGCCTTTTTTAAAACACTGCTATTCGTATCTTAAAACATCCGCCGGTATTTCCTTTGAAGACATTCTTGCCGGAATTATGGAAGATATGAAACATATAACCATAGATGCAGTAAATACTGAAACAACATCAAGGACAGATATCTTTAAAGGAAGGTAAGATATCATATACACCTCAGGATTTAACTTAACAAGATGATATGTATCTGCTACATATATAGAGACAAGTCCTATCAACATACCTAAAACTGTCCCTGTAAAGCCTATTAAAAGCCCCTGCCATAAGAATGTTTTTAATATAAAGCTGTTATCTGCTCCAATTGTTTTTAAAATAGCAATATCCTTTCTTTTTTCCCTTGCCTTTGTAATAAGCAGAGAAGAGACATTAAAGGATGCAACAAGGACAATAAGAGCTAAAACCAGGAACATGGCAAACTTTTCAAGCTGTAGGGCCTGAAATAGGCTTTTATTCATATCCATCCACGTCCTAACAACATAGGGGTAAGATAACTTTTCTTGCAGTTTTTCCTTTACAACTGATACATTGTAAGGATCCTTTACCCTTATCTGTATTCCTGTGACACTATCCCCCATGTCAAAAAATTTCTGGGCAGACTGAAGGTTCATCCCTACAAAAGTTGAATCATATTCATACATACCAAAATCAACAATACCTTTTACACGTACCTTTTTTATTTTAGGAAGAAATCCAAGGGGGGTCTTTCTACCGAAGGGGGACATCAGGGTAAATGTATCTCCTACAGATACACCTAAAGCAAGGGCAAGGTCTTTTCCAATGATGACATCATTTTCCCCGTAAATATCGTATTTTCCTGCAATTATTTTTTTATCCAGGGACATGATATTCCTGTCTTTTTCAGGGATAACCCCCCTTACTGTTATCCCCTGAACAGTTTTACCCTTTGATGCCAGGGCCTGCGAATATATAAAAGGTTCCCAGTCAATAATCTGGGGTATATCTGAAAAAAATTCTTTTCCAAACTCCCTGTATTCTGTAAATCTTCCTGTAATTTTGAAAATAACAACATGGGGGGTATTTTCAAGTAGCTTTTCCTTTATCCCCCACAAAAAACCACTCATAACAGCCAGTGTTATCAGCAGGGCTGCAACCCCTACAGTTATACCTACAATAGATATCACTGTCATAAAAGACAAAATTTTAGACTTTAAAGAGAAAAGATATCTAACAGCTATTTTTATGTATAAAGGCATTTCCCTGATCTCAAAATTTACTTAACAGGGGGATATTTTACAACAATAGATGAGAAAGAATTATGAAAAAAGAGGGGACAACCTGTCCCCTAACCCCTGAGGAATCTCCTGACCAGCAATGCAAAAGGCAGTGCCAGATAAAGGAGGGCGTTAATTGGTGAGGAAGCTGTAGCAAGGCTACAGCCTCCACCACCGCCACCACTATTTACCACTTTGTTTTGATCTGTATTTCCATCAACTGTTTTAACTTCATCTGCTCCAATATCTATGGAATTTCCAGATATCCTTGGTTCACCATCTATATCCGTTTCCGGCAGAGGAATAATAGGGCTTGAATCTCCTTTGTCTATTAAAGGGGAATCCTTGGAAAGGTGGTAATCCTCATTTCCTCTATCCTTAAACATAGGATCCTGGTTGTTTATAGTGTTGCTTTCTTTAAACTTGCCATCGTTATCTATAAGGGGAAGGTTTTCTATATGGAAAAAGCCTATATTGTTGTTTTCAATTCTTATGTACGGTTTGTACTGGCTGTCGCCGTATTCTGTTTCTATATACAGGTCCTCTCCGTTCTTTTCAGCATTATTATAATAAACGATGTTGTTGTATATATTTATTTTCCCGTTGTCGTTAAATGCTTTTATGTGCAGACCTCCTCCGTAAGCTGAAGAATTATTATCAACAATGGTATTGTTAATGATGTATCCTTCTCCTGAGTTTAGATTTATAAGAATCCCTCCTCCTCTGCCGTTTCCCTGGGCTGTTGAACGGTTTTTCGCAATGATGTTATTAACAAGATAGATTTTTCCAATACTTGTTTCTAATGTTCCACCACCTCCATAACCTCCGCTATTTCCTTTTATTATGCAGTACTCCACATTTATCTTCCCTTCTGCAGATGAAATATCAAATCCGCCGCTGTAATCATCAGAAGAGTTATTTATAAAATAGGATTTTGAAACATTTATATCTCCTGTATTTGTTTGAATGTACACTCCCCCTCCATCAGCATCAGACTGGGCTGTGTTGTTCTCAAAACGGCAGTTTTCTATTGATACATCTGCATATTTTGTTTTTATGTGTAGAGCTGCCCCTTTCTCATTATTGTTATTTAAAATCCCATTTTTAAAGGTTATATTTTTTATGGTTATCTTTTTTCCATCGTCGTTTGTAAGGAATGTATCTATACGTAAAATCCTTCCCCCCTGTGTTCCATCCAGAACAACATTTCCGTTTCCTTCAATAGTGAGATTTCCCTCATCTATATTTGGGGCATAAACAAGATCATAAATCTGATAAACCCCTTCAGTCAGATATATAACGTCATCAGTCTGGTTTGTGGATGCGTTTTTCAGAGCTATTCCTAAACTACAGGGATTATTCTGGGTACAGTCACCAAACCCATTTGGAGATACATACATTGTTTGTGCAAAGCTACCTGTTAAAATCCCTGAAAGTAAAAGGGGTATTATTTTTCTCATAGCGCCGGTCTCCTTTGGTTTTTATGATCCGTAAAAGCAAAGGATATGCCAGACGGTAAAGCTTTGAAAATAAATATTTTTTTATTTTTCAGGAAAGTTTTGTGTAAAATAAATTTTCAGAAAAATGCCAGATTCAACAAAATTTTATAAATTTTTTTTACACATCTTTTCCAGAGGCAAATACTGTCGGTATTATCCTTTTGTATGAAAAGTTTACAGTAAATATCCCTGTAAAAAGGGCAACTGCAACCATCATATACATAATGACAAGCTGATATGAAACTGCCCTTAAAGGATCAGCACCGGCTAAAAGCATTCCTGTTGTTATTCCCGGGATATGTATGATTCCAACTGTTTGGAGGGAGTTAACTGTTGGTATCAGGGCAGCTTTTATAGATTTTTTTATAACAAAGTAAAAAGCCTGTTTTAACGTTGCACCTAAAGCAATCATATTCTCAATAATATCAATTGTGTTTTTTACCTCCCCTTTCATTCTATCCACTGTAAGGGTATATATGTTTAGGGAGTTTCCTATAATCATTCCTCCTATGGGAATTATTTCATTTGGCTTAAAGGAAACAATCCCTAAAATCACCAGGGATAAAAGAACCAGAAAAGAAGCCAGAAATATTGATAAGAATGCTGTTAAAAATCCTTTTTCCTTTAAATTAACCCTTTTCTGGGCTGTATAACTGGCAAATAGAATCATAAACACAAGAATTAACATTAATCCTAAAGGATTTTTAAGTTTAAAAACATACACAAGAAGATAACCAAGTATCAAAAGCTGTATAAAAGCCCTTATAGAGTTCCATAAAAGTTCCTTTTCTATGCCAAGTTTTTCCCTGTAGGAATAAAAAAGGGCGATAAGAATAAGTATGTAAGAGGCTAAAAATTTATACTCCATTTTTTTTGACCAGTTTAAAGGATTTATTAAAAATCTCTTCAGGATTTATAGAGTACAGACATTTTGGTTCTTTGTATCTGCATGGCTTTTTACCGTGGAGATCGCAGGGCTGACAGGGAAGATTTTTGTATATAAAATCTCCTTCTTCCTTTAGGGGATAAAATCCAAAGAATGGGTGTGTTGCACCATAAACCATAAAAACAGGGGTTGACACACTTCTTGCCATATGGGCTACCCCGCTGTCATTGCTGATTGTAAGCCTTGAAAGGAGAATAACAGCTAAACTTTCCCTTAAGGATAATCTTCCTCTAAGGTCTATTACCCCTGGAGGAAAAACTGTTTTATCTTTTTCTTTATCTTCCTCTGACCCAATA
>CAZHWB010000122.1:0-13763 GCA_964536105.1 uncultured Aquificales bacterium
ATTTGAAGATGAAAAGGGAAAAATGAACCTATCCCTGCTTGATATAAATGGGGAGGCCCTTGTTATATCCCAGTTTACCCTTGCCGGAAATGTAAAAAAGGGAAGAAGACCATCATTTGATAATGCCGAAGATCCTGAAAAAGCAAAAAAGATGTATGAAAAGTTTGTAAAGGAGTTATCCCAGTATGTTCCTGTAAAAACAGGTATATTTGCTGCTTATATGAAAGTTTTTATAGAAAATGACGGTCCTGTAACCTTTATAATAAACTCAAAAGAGTTATAGCCTTCCCTCTTTTTTTAATATTTTTTGCATCAAGCTTGCCATAGAGTACCGACAAAATAATGGATTATAATTTGTAAATGTAAGAGAAGTAAGGAACTGTATGATGGAAATTTGTGGGCTTAATTTTCCAGAAGAAAACTTTTATAGACATCTAGAAAAAAGAATAAGGTATAGTCATATATCCTCTGAGCAAGAATATATATAAAAAAAATTGAGGATACTTTAAAAAATGCAAACAAGTTTTATTTGCTGAGAGAACTATCTGATTGTAAGGATAAAATAGTATTCTTTAATCCACAAAATAACTGGACAGTTCTCGTATTACTTGAAGAAGAAAGAATATTAACCTGTTTTTTATTAGATGAATATGACTTATATTTAAGAAATGATTGCCTTAAAGGTAGTTTAAGAGAGGTAAATAAAAATGGAAACTCTGAGTATTCAAGATTTATTAAAGAGATACAAGATAGATGTTGAGCTCCTTAATTTAGAGGATACATTTGACCTTGAGAATATGGCATATAAAAGAAAAGATATTCTAGAAAAATTTAATGAACTCACAGAAGAAGAAAAAAAGGAATTTTTGGAAATAGATAAAGAGTTTCAAAGGTATGTTCCTGAAATAAAAAAACTTTATCCAAGACTTTATGAACTTGTAATAAAACCTGTCAATAATAAACTGGAAAAAATAAATAAACAATACAACCATCATGCCCATTCAAATCAAAGTATGGATGTATAAACAGCGTATCTCTGCAAAAAGCAGGCAAAGACCGCTTTAAGTAACTTTATTTTAAAATTTTACGCTGTAATCTATATTTATACTTTTTATTTTAACTTCTGGATTGTTAAATGGAAGTTCTTTTGCCTTTGCATAACCTAAACTGCTGTGAATTATTCCAAATTTTGTTTCTAAACCAATTTTAAAGAAAAAGGAATATCTAAACTCAAAGGGATGATGCTGAATATTACTTCCATTATCCAGAATAGAAAAAACTCTGTTTCCAAACAATCCACCAAAACCATAATGAAATTTTTTTATATTACCGTGAATAATAACTCCAGCAGACAGGTATCTGGCAGACGCATTTTTAGAAATGTATTTTCTCTGTCCTATATTTATATACTTACCTAAAATTGCACCTTTGAAGAACCTTGACGAGAAAAAATACTTAAAATCTGTTTCATAAACATTAAAATGTTTAAAATCCTCTACATACTGTTTTATTTCTATATTTTCATATCCAATACCAGCCCCATACACCTTAAGATCATCCGCTTCCTGAACAAGATTGTCATCTACATACAGAACATTAAAGATGAATCTGTATTTTCCATAGATGTATTGATAGCCAAGGGCGTATTTTTTTATTTTTAGATTTTTGTCTAAATTTGTTTTTATAAATCCTTCCCTGTGGTCTAAAATGATATTATGGCGTTTTTTTAATAAAAGACCGTATTTCAAATGAAATGTATATCCGTATTTTTTTATTGTTGAATTCACAAAATCCACATACCCTGTGTTTATATAAAAATGCTCCTCTCTTCTTTCTAAAAGGTTGTGGGCAAAAGCAGATTGAAAAAATACAAGCAGTATAAATGCGAAAATATAGGGCATTTTTTCCTCCTTACTGATTTTTTAAGAAAAAAGCTTTTTGAGTTTTATCAGAGGGTCTTCATAAGTGTATATTTTTGTAAAGGGTATTCTTCTGTTTATTAGAAATTCTTTTAAATCTTTGTCCATACTTTTTAGATTTTTTTTGTAAAAAACAGCCATGTCCTTCCTAAGGAAGGGGATCTTTCTTTTTTCATCAAAACTCTTTAATTGATATGACACGTATTTCACAGGGTCTTCTTCATCTGGATCCCGAAGTATAATCACAGCAAGTTTATGGCGGTACGACACTGGAAGAAGATTTAATTTATATATAAAATCACCTATCAGAATTGTAAAAGATCTTTTTCCGTAAAACAGGCTCTCAAGGACTTTATCTGTAAATTTTTTTGTCTTTATGTTGATAGAAACTATATACTCTGATATTTCCTCAATTTGAAATATACTTTTAACTTTTATATGTTTCTCTAATCTGTCTGTTAATATAAAAATTTCAAGCTTATCTTTTTTTAACAATGTGGCATAACTAAGCAGGGAATACACCTCTATTAGTTTCTCCAGTTTATCTTTGAATAAAAATTCCTGGTCAAGAAAGATAGCAATACGTATATTCTGGCTTTTTAATTCTTCCCTTTCAACAACGTAAGGCTTTCTTTCCCTTGCTGTTATGATCCAGTTTATTTTTCTAATATCATCTCCATATGTATATTCCCTTATATTTTTTAGATCATCTTCTTCCCCAAAGACAAATGTTTTGTGAATACCTTCAAGATAGTTTAGAATTCTTTCTTTAGATCTTATAGTTAAAAATCTAGCCTTCTCTTTAATATCCATATCTTTAGGGCATAGGAACCTTTTCTACAATCATATCAATTATTGTATCAGTATTTATACCTTCAGCTTCAGCCTGATAAGAAACTAAAAATCTATGTCTGAAAACTTCCTTTATGTAAAGTAAAATATCTCCAGGGGCAACATAGTCCTTTCCATTTAGTAAAGCTACTGCTTTTGAAACCTTATACAGATTTATCGTTGCCCTTGGACTTAGACCTAATCTTATGTATTCAGGTTTTATTCCGTATTTTTCAGGTTTTCTGGTTGCCGTTACAAGTTTTACTATATATTCCTCTACCTCCCTGTCTATATGGATATTTTTTAACTGCTTTTTTAAAGATAAAATTTCCTCTTTTGAGGCTACCTGCTGTGGTTCTTCCTTAATCTGAACATCCTCATCTAAACCTTCTTGTCCAGCAACAAGTTTAAGTATCTTATACTCTTCCTCTTCAGTTGGATACTCAACAACAACTTTCATCAAAAATCTGTCTAACTGGGCTTCAGGTAAGCTATATACCCCTTCCTCTTCTATGGGATTTAGTGTTGCCATCACCAGAAAAGGCTCTTCAAGGGAAAATGTGTGTTCTCCAATAGTTACCTGTCTTTCCTGCATTGCTTCAAGAAGGGCAGATTGAACCTTTGCAGGGGCTCTGTTTATCTCATCAGCCAGAAGAAGATTTGTAAAAATAGGTCCTTTTTTTATTCTAAATTCATCTTTTTCTATTATATAAATCTCCCCTCCGAGGATATCAGAGGGTATAAGGTCAGGGGTAAACTGCACCCTTTTAAAAGACAGATTTAGAATTTTACCTAATGTTTTTACCGCTGTTGTTTTTGCAACACCGGGGATACCTTCTATAAGGATATGACCTTCTGTGATAAGCCCTATTAAAAGGGCATCTAACATTTTTTCCTGTCCAATTATAGATTTTTGGAGCTCTTTTTTTATCTTCTGGACTAATTCCATCAGGTTTTCCTTAAAGGTTTTTATTTAGATTAAACAAGGTGGAAGATAATGGCAATATCAGAAGTCAAAAGGGGTAAATCCCCTTAAGAGAGAAAATCTTTCAGATGTCTTTTCATTGCTAGAGCTCTAAGTTTCTTCAAAGCCCTTTGTTCAATCTGTCTAACCCTCTCCCGTGAGATACCCAGTATCTCACCTACCTCTGTTAATGTTTTAGGTTCTTCCCCATCTAATCCAAATCTATGTTTAATAATTATTCTTTCCCTTTCATCAAGAATATTTAAAAGGTTGCTAAGCTCCTTGTGAAGAGACTCTTCAACAAGTTCTTTTTCAACATCTTCTGTTCCTTTTTTAGAAATTAAATCTAAAAGTGTAAGATCCTCCCCTTCTTCCCCAAGGGGTTTGTCAAGGGAAAAAGGCATTCTAACAACCTGAAGGGCATTTCTAACTTTTTTAGGTGAGGCATCAACCTCTTTTGCTATCTCTTCAATAGTAGGTTCCCTTTTTAACTGTTCTTTGAGTTTTTCATATGTCTCTTTTACTTTGCTTATGAATAAAGATTCCTTAACAGGAATTCTTACTGCTCCTGTTTGCTGGAATATTGTTTGCATTATTGCCTGCCTGATCCACCATACAGCATAAGATATAAATTTTACATCTCTATCAGGGTCAAATCTCTTTGCTGCTTCTATAAGGCCAAGGTTTCCAGCAGCTATAAGATCAGTTAAAGGAACCCCCCAGCCTAAAAAGTTTTTTGCTACGTTTATAACAAATCTTAAATTTCCTTCAACAAGCTTTTTTAAAGCCTCTTTATCTCCCTTTTTTGCCCTTATAGCAAGTTCTTTTTCCTCTTCAGGTGTAAGAAGAGGATGTTCTGCCATTTTTTGAATATATAAATTAAGAGTAGTTTGCTCTTTTTCTGCTGCCATGTTATTTCCCCTCACATATTAAGTTGAGTATAAACAATAATCATTATTAATAAAATGGGTATGATTTATATCAAACCTTGACTATATTGTTAAAGATTAGGCTTTTGATGTGAAAAATCAATGAAGAGAGGAAGCTTTTAAGCTTCCTCCTTTTCTGGGATCTCCACCTCTATACCTAACTCTTCCAACTGTTCCTCTGAAACAAAATCAGGTGCATTTGTAAGAGGACAATTTCCTTTTTGGGTTTTAGGGAATGCTATTACATCTCTTATACTTTCGGAACCTGTCATCAGTGCTACAACCCTGTCTAAACCAAATGCCAGACCACCGTGGGGAGGAGCTCCATATTTCAATGCATTTATCAGAAAACCAAACTTTTCATGGGCCTCTTCTTCAGAAATTCCCAGTACCTTGAATACCTTCTCCTGGAGCTGGCTGGTATGTATACGTATAGAACCACCTCCTATTTCCTCACCGTTTAAAACAAGGTCGTAAGCCCTTGCCTTTATAGAAGTGGCGATTTCCCTGTCTTCCAGAGCTTTGTCAAGCTTGGGTATATCTTCCTCCTTTGGACTTGTAAATGGGTGGTGAAGGGCTACATATCTTCCCTCTTCCTCATCCCATTCCAAGAGAGGAAAATCAACTATCCACAGGAAGTCCCATCTTCCTTCTGGGATTATATTAAGCTTGTCAGCAACATGCTTCCTCAGAAAGCCTAAAACTCTATGGGTTGTCTCATATTCATCTGCAATGAAAACAAGAAGATCCCCCTTTTCTCCTTCCATTTTATCAATAATCTTTTTCTTTTCTTCTTCTGTAAAAAATTTGGCTATAGGAGACTGCATTCCTTCTTCAGTAAGTTTTATCCAGGCCATCCCTTTAGCACCAAATTTTTTCGCATATTCTGTAAGATCATCTATCTCCTTTCTGGAAAAGGAAGCTCCACCTTTTATTGTTAATCCCTTTACAAGACCGCCCTTATCAGCTGTATCTCTGAACACCTTAAACTCTGTATTTTTTGCTATCTCCGTTATATCTTTAAGCTCAAGTCCATACCTGACATCTGGCTTATCAGTTCCATATCTTTCCATAGCTTCTTTATAAGTCATTCTTCTAAAGGGTAGCTTAAGCTCTATTCCAAGAACCTTTTTAAATATGTAGTGGATAAGACCCTCTGATATTGCCATTACGTCTTCTTCATTAACAAAGGACATCTCATAGTCTATCTGGGTAAATTCCGGCTGTCTGTCCTTTCTTAAGTCCTCATCCCTGAAGCATTTTGTTATCTGGAAGTACCTTTCTATACCTGCAACCATCAATATCTGTTTAAAAAGCTGTGGAGACTGGGGTAAAGCATAGAACTTTCCTTTTTCAAGTCTTGATGGGACAAGGAAATCCCGTGCCCCTTCAGGTGTTGATTTTGTTAACATTGGTGTTTCCACTTCTAAAAATCCATGTCCAGCTAAATATTCCCTGGCTGCCTGGTAAACTTCGTGTCTTATAAGGAGATTTTTGAACATAGGATTTCTTCTTATGTCCAGATACCTGTATCTGAGCCTCACCTCTTCAGAAGCATTTATTTTATCTTCTATTGGAAACGGAAGTACATCGCATGTATTTAGTATAAGAAGTTCATCTACTGCCACCTCAATAGTTCCTGTGCTTATTTTTGGGTTTTCTGTTCCCTCAGGTCTCCTCTGTACCCTTCCTTTTACTCCTATAACATATTCTGTTCTTACCTTTTTTGCCTTTTCATAGGCTTCCTGGGGACTTTTAGAAGGATCAATAACAACCTGAACAACTCCTTCCCTATCCCTCAGGTTTATAAATATCACACCTCCATGGTCTCTAACGCTTGCAGCCCATCCTAAAAGCCTAACTTCATCTCCTATATTATTTTCTGAAAGCTCCCCACAGTAGTAGTCTCTTTTAAAATCCCCTAATGTATCTATCATTTATAACCTCTCCTTTTTGTTTTATAAAAAAATTATTATATCATCGGGAAAGTGCTATTTTTTTCTTCTTAAAGCAAATAGATAAACACCTCTGTATATAGACGGTAGGAGTATCAATGTAAGAAATGTTGAGGTAAATATCCCTCCAATTACTACAACAGCTATAGGTTTTTGGATTTCAGAACCTATATCATTTGTAAAAAGAATTGGTATCAGTCCTAAAGAAGCTGCTGTAGCTGTAATCAATATAGGTCTAAGTCTTAATCTTGTTGCCCTTTGAATTGCCTTGTTTATATTGAAACCTGTATTTAACATCTGTTTTATATAAGATACCAGAACAACCCCATTTAATGTAGCTATACCAAACACAGCTATGAAACCAATCGCCGCAGGAACTGAAAGATTAAATCCAGACAGATACAGGGCAATTATACCTCCTATAGTTGCAAACGGTACGTTAAGCATAATAACCAGTGCATCTAAAATGGAATTGTAGTTTATGTATAAAAGTAAAAAGATAAGAAGTATAGCAATAGGTATTACTATGGAAAGTTTTTTCATAGCCCTTTCCTGATTTTCAAACTGCCCTGCAAACTGGATAAAATACCCTTCAGGTAAATCAATCTGTTTATTTATATTTTCCCTTAGTTCCTTAATAAATCCTCCTAAATCCCTTCCTTCAATATTAAGCTGAACTAATGCATATCTTAATCCATTTTCATGTCTGATCTTAAAAAATCCCGGAACTACTTTTATATCTGCAACATCTTTAAGTCTGAGTAAAACTCCATCCCCCGATTTGTAGAAAGGAAGATCTTTGATCTTTTCAATATCATTCATATATTCATCTGGAATTTTCACAAATATAGGAAAGCTTATTAATCCTCTTCTAAGCTCGTTTGCCTGAACACCGGCCATATACTTCCCTACAATAGATAAAACATCATCTGTTGAAAAACCGTATTTGTAAAGGACTTCATACCTTGGGGTTATTTGAAGCTGTAATTTTCCTGTCTGGGCTTCTGTCTCAACATCTATGGCACCTTTTGTATTTTTTGCAACCTCTTCAACCTTATAGGCTATCTGGTTTATTTTTTCTAAATCATCTCCAAATATTTTTATGGCTACTGTAGCTTTAACACCGGAAAGAAGTTCTTCTATCCTCATAGCTATAGGTTGTGTAAAAATAAGACCTGCTACCGGAAGATCCTTAAGCCTGTCCCTTAGCGCCTCCTCAAACTCTTTCCTATTTCTAAACTCATCCCATTCTTTATATGGTTTCAAAAGGATCCATGTTTCCATATAATTTACATCCTGAACTTCCCCCTTTTCTGCCCTTCCTATATTTGTGAAAGCGTTTGTGACAACTTTAAAACTTTTTGCCTGTTCTTCAATAAACTGGGCTACTTTTTTACTCTCATCTAAGGATATATTTGGATCTAAATAAACTTCAAGGAGAACTGCCCCTTCATCTAACTCCGGGGTAAACTCTGTTCCAATTTTTGTTAAAAGATATATACTTCCTCCAAAGGCTAAAACTGTAGCGAAAAACAGTATAACACCGATTTTCATAGCACCTTTAAGGGTAGTTATATATACCTTTTCTATAATATCCATCAGAAAACTTTTTTCTTTACCTGGTTTAAGTCCGTAAAAGGCTAAAACAGGCATCACAAAAAGGGCAACAATTAAGGAGGAAGCCAGTGCGAAAATAATAGTTAATGCAAGGGGCTTAAAATATTTTCCTTCCACAGATTCAAAGCTAAATATAGGAAGAAATACAACCATTATTATCAAAATGGCAAAAACAACAGGTTTTGTAATCTCTTTAACGGAAAGCTTTATGACCTCAAGCTTATTTTTCTTCTCCTTAAGATTTCCAAATCCTTGGCTTAAATGCCTAAATATATTTTCTATTACAACAACCGTTGCATCGGCAAATAAACCTAATCCTATAGCAAGACCACCTAAGGACATAAGATTGGCTGTCAAACCGTAATGCTTCATAAGAATGAAAGAGATCAATAAAGTAAAAGGAATAGATAAAATAACAAGAATTGCTGCCCTTATGTTTCCTAAAAAAAGTATCATTGCAATGGAAACAAGAATTATCCCCTCCAGTAAAGCTTTCTCAATAGTTGATAGGGCTTTTTCTGTTAGATATGACTGGTCATAAAGTACCTTTATTTCAACACCTTCCGGCAGTACTTCCTGATTCAATTTCTGGATCTGATTTTTCAGCTCCTTTATAACTTGCTGTGTATTTGTTCCAACCCTTTTTAAAACAATATTTCCCTGAACTTCCTTTCCATTTAACGTGAATTCCCCTCTCCTCTGGGGAACTTCCCCTTCTTCTACGACAGCAACGTCCTTTATTCTTATAACCTGTCCCATATCGTATAAAACAGGAATTTCTTCTATCTGCTCCACAGATGTGATACTACCAACACCTCTTATAACAAGGTCCCCTTCAGCTGTTTTTGTATATCCTCCCCCTGCAAGTCCCCCGTTCCTTTCTATAGCTTCAAATACATCTTCAAAGGAAAGTTTGTATTTTAAAAGCTTTTTAGGGTAAGGTTTTACTAAAAAAGCCTTGTCTGGTCCCCACTGGGAAATATCCTCAACCCCTTCCACAGATTTAAGTAAAGGTTTAACTGTCCATTCTTCTATAGTTTTTAGATCTGTTAAGGAGTATTTCCCTGTTTTATCTATAAGGGCATAAAGTAATACGTTTCCTAACCCGGATGTATTTGGTCCCATAATAGGGACAATACCTTCAGGTAGCTGGCTCTGTGCTTCTGGTAATTTTTCCATAACGAGACGTCTGTCAAAGTATATATCTGTACCATCTTTAAAAAATACAGAAACATATGAAAGCCCTGGAATACTTTCACTTCGTACCTTTACAACATCTTTTATTCCTGACATTACTGTTTCTATTTTTTTTGTGATAAGGGATTCAACCTCTTCGGCTGAGTATCCTGGGGCATCGGTGTATATATTAACCTGTATAGGGGTAGGATCTGGAAATGTATCTACAGGAATTGTTTTAAAAGCATAATACCCGTAAGAAATAAGTCCCAATAGGACAAACACCACAAGTAATCTATATTTAAGAATAAAATCTATCATTTTGACCTCCTTAAAATACCTTTATTCTTCAGCTTCTCCGAAGAATTTCGCCTTTAGATGAACAGTTCCTTTCACAACAATTTCCTGACCTTCTTTTAGACCTTTTTTCACTTCATAAAAACCGTTTATCCTTCTTCCTACATCTATAGGTACAGGTTTAAAATGATTTCCCTCTTTTAAAAACACAAAAAATTCCCCATCTTGCATAACAACAGCTGAAGCAGGTATAAAAATTCCTGTAATTTTCCCTATGTGAAAAACAGTATCCACATACATCCCAGGTTTTAGAACTTCCTTTGAATTATCAGTAATAACCCTGACCTCAACCCTTTTTGTATCAGGATCAACCTGGTGGCTTATAAAATCCACCTTACCTGTAGTTTTTCCTAAGGGTGATATAACTGTAGCTTTCACCCCTTTTTTAATGAAAACACTTTCTTCTACCGGGACAAGGGCCACTGTCCAGAGTCTGTTATGGGCGTGGATTTTGAAAAGCATTTTGTCAATACCTACACTATCACCCTTTACGACATTTTGCTTTGCTACGTATCCCTCCATGGAGGTTCTTAGAACAAGGAGATTATTTTTTACTTCGCCGTATATCCTTAAGGTTTCCATAAGGGCGCTTAAGTTTGCCTTTGCATTTTCATACTCTAACTTAGCTTTAAAAAATCTGTTATAAGGAATAACCTTTTTTTCAAAAAGTTCTTTTTCTTTTAAATAAAGCTCCTTTGCTGTTTTTAGTTGAACTTTTCCCTGTTTTATCTGGGCTAAAATCTGGGCTATAGCCGGAGAATAGATATAGGCAACAGGTTGACCCTTTTTTACATAATCCCCTTCTTTAACCAGTAGTTTCTTTACAAGACCTTCAACAGGGGAATAGATAGCCTCAGATAGTGTGAGATCATCTTTAACTATAGAAGGGTACGTTTTTGATATATTTATACTTCTTTTTTCAACCTTTTTTGAAACAATTCCTAGTTTTTTCTGAATATCAAGGGGGATAGTATCACTTTTTGATATGATGTTCTCCTCTTCTCCAAAACTTATAAAAGCTATTAGAAAAAATAAGAGAAAAATAAATCTCATTATTTAATACCTCCTTTTATACCTGTTATTTTCAAATAGTCTCCATAAAGCTGATGGGCTTTGTTAACAAGCTGATTTTTAAAAATAATAGTTTCAAAATACTGCCTTCTTACTGATGAGTATTCAAAAAAGGATATAGCCCCAAGTCTGTAGCTTTTTTCAGCTAAATCAAGAGCCTTTTTTATCTTTCTGATTGTTTCCTTCTTTATCTTATCTATCTGTTTAAGTAAGACATAATACTGGTTTTTTATATTTTTTATCCTTGTTTCCACTTCTGATAAAACCTGCTTTTTTTGATACATAACAGATTTTTTCTGATTAATAAAGGTTAAAATCTCCCCCTGATTTTTATAAAAAAGAGGAATTTTTGAGGAAACAGAAATTCCAAACTCATACTTTCCAAGGTCAACAGGATCTTCCTCAGCTGTTAAACCTATAGAGAACTGCGGTTTTGCTAATGCTTTTTGCCTTTTTATCTGGTTATCTAAAGATTTCTCCATGTATGTTAAAAATACAATAGACGGCAAAGTGTCTACCTTAATCTCTTTTATATCTTTTAAGCTGTAAAAATCCCCTTCTATACTTTTAATTTTTCTTCCTGTATAAACAGAAAGTTCGTTAAGATAGCTCCTGTAATCGGCTTTCAAATTTTCCAGCTGGGTTGAAACTACGTGTATTTCCTTTTCTATCTGTAGAACATCAAGTAATACACTTTCACCAAGCTCATAGCTTTTTTTAACAAAACTGTAAAGCTGTTTCAGCAGCTTAAGTTCCTGCTTTTTTGCCTCTATAATTTCCTTTTTATACAGACCTTCATAAAACTTTTTGTATAGCTCCCCTGTAAAGTTATTTTTAAAACTTTTAAATAAAAATTCCTGGGACTTTATATTAAAAACGGCAGCTTCCTTTGCATACTTTTTTTCTCCCCACAATCTAAGCTGTTGCTGAATGGATAAAGCTGTTAATGCAATACCGCTGTCTGTCTGTGAGTATATTCTTCCAAACTCCACGGAAATTTCAGGATTGTTTGTAGCCTCTGCAGATAAAATTTTCCCATCTAATGCTTTAAGCTGGTAATATTTCTGCTTTATTAAAAAGCTGTTTTCTAAACTCTCCTTTAAAATCTCCTTAAATGTTTCTCCATTAGAAATGGAGTATAAAACCAGTAACACAATAATAATCCGGTAAAACATATCTACCTCCTGAATTTTTGTAAAAAAACAGAAATAGGGGATTTAAAAAAAGATCAGGCTAACTTTGGAGGTTTAAATATACTTTTTGGGAAGGTTCTTGAAGGCGGTTTTTGATACCAGAAGCTGTACTCTGCAGGTACAGAAGGTATTTTAATTTCCACATCCGGCTCTACATAACTTTGGTGGAGCTCATGGTGAATTTTACACAAAGGATCTGAGGGTTTTTCCTTATCTACCTTTACAATTGATATAACATATCCCATACACGGGTCTATCTTGTAAAAGATAAAATCGTGGAAAACATTAAATAAAAAACCTATTAGCAGTAAGCTGAGTAACAACCTCTTTAAAGAGCCCATAATAAAAACTATTTTAAATATAGATAGTGAAATTTTTATGAGATTTACCACTGAAACCTGTATATTATATTTTAAAAAAGGCAGGAGAATAAAATGCCTATTAAAACACCTTTTGTGGCTGTAGACGGCATTATTCAGCTTTTTGATGAAAAAGAAAACTTTAGAGGAATTGTTCTAATAGAACGGAAAAATCCTCCCCTTGGTCTTGCTATTCCTGGTGGATTTGTTGAGGTTGGTGAAAAGGTTGAGGATGCCCTCATAAGGGAAATGAAGGAAGAAACATCTTTAGATGTGGAGATAATAAGACTTTTAGGGGTTTATTCTGATCCAAACAGAGATCCCCGTTTTCATACTGTATCTATAACATTTTTATGTAAAGCCTACGGGATACCAAAAGCCCAGAGTGATGCAAAGGAAGTTAGGATTTTTAAACTGGAAGAGATCCCTTTTGAAAAACTGGTTTTTGACCACAAAAAAATTCTTATGGATTATATAAACAGATGAATATAAAAGATATCTTAAAGAAAAAACCTTTTTTCATTGTAGGCCATAGGGGAGCAAAAGGAAGAAAACCGGAAAACACACTTACAGCTATAGAGTATGGAATGAAATCCGGTGCTGATATAGTGGAAGTGGATGTTAGAAGGACAAAAGACAACAAGCTTATTCTTCTCCACGACCCAGACTTTAAAAGGGTTTCTGGAAAAGATTTAAAACCTTCACAGCTAACACTATCCCAGATAAAGGAAAATATATCTGTTTATGGGGAACCTGTTGCTACATTGGAAGAGGCTTTAGAACTGATAAATGGAAATATTGGACTGTTTATTGAAATAAAAGAACCTGAAACTACAGAGGATATATTGGAGCTTATTTTAAAAAAGAAAGCTTTAGAATGGACGGCTGTTATAAGTTTTTATGATGAACCTTTAGAAAAAGCAAAAAAACTTCTCCCAGGTATAACAACTGGTCTTATATATATGAAACCTCCAGGAAGAATATTTGACGCCAAAAACCTCGGCTCAGACTTGGTTCTTCCTTTTTTTAAGATTGCAACCCAAAAGGCAAACGCTTTAGCCCATAGGCTGCACCTTAAAGTGGTTGTCTGGACTGTAAATGATGAAGAAACAGCTCTAAAAGTTTTAGAGAAAAATGTAGATGGAATAGCTACAGACTATCCGGATCTGCTTGCTGATTTAAGAAAAAAACTTTCCTAAAACTCCAGAAAGGCCCAAAGCCTATTCTGGAGCAAAATCAGTCTATAAAAGAACTTTTTCTACTTTTTTAGAAAGTTTTTTATCTGCTACAACCCCTCCAGATTTCACTATAAGTTCCAGTTGGGAAATAGTTTTAGGACGTTTTATTGCAACAGGAACAAAAACAACTACCTCATCCTCTTCTAAAATTCCA
>CAZHWB010000123.1:0-6795 GCA_964536105.1 uncultured Aquificales bacterium
ACATCTGTCTTTATAGTCAGGAACGCCGTCTTTATCACTGTCTATAGGACATCCACTGCTGTCTACTTTTACCCCTTGTGGTGTACCTGGACATCTATCTTTATAGTCAGGAACACCGTCCTTATCACTGTCTATAGGACAACCGTTTGCATTTACCTTTACACCACCTGGAGTATTGGGACACATATCCCTGTCGTCAGGGATACCGTCCATATCACTATCCTTAACCCCACCAAAAACAACATCTATTCCTATAGTTGGAATAAGATCATATCTTCCCTTCCACAGGTTAAATCCCTGAACAGCAAGCCTTACCCCAACATTTTCCCAAAACAGGTATCTTATCCCTAAAGATGCGTATATTCCTGTTAACGTTTTGTGATTTAAAGCATTACCCCCTATTCCAAGGGATAAATAAGGGATGAGTTTTTCTGATACAACTTCATTATATGTTCCAAAAACTGCCCAGTCATAAGAATCCCTTGAAACATCAACGCCTTCCAGGGCTGTTTGTCCATAACCAAACATAAAACCGATACCAAACTCATCAAATATCTTTTCTAAAATAATCCCCCCGGTCATATTGTTTTTTAGCCCGTATTCTATACCTCCAGATGTGGTATTTCTCTCCTCATCATACATGTGGTAGCCAATCTGGGGAGAGTAGATAAAGGAGTCTTTAATCCCTCCTGCAAAACAGCTTCCAACCACGGCAAGACCTATAATAGCCGTGGATAATCCCTTGGTAAACATAATAAACCTCCTTTGATTTATAAAATTTTATTAATGGTTTATTTTGATGTTTTAATTCTAAAAATGACCACATATGTGTAAAATGTCAACTTTTAGTAAATGATATTAGTAAAATACCCTGTATTCAAGTGTAAAATTTTTTAACAATTAAAATATATATCTCTTTGAAAACACTAAGATATAAGGTTATAAATTTAAAATTTTTGTAGATTGTATCTTTACATCTTAAGATCTTTTTGTAAAAATCTAAAAAATATAACAGGATCACATTTTGTTTGATTTTAATGTATAATAATTGCAAAATATTTGCATTAGCATTTGGAGGTTTAAATGAAAAAAATTCTACTGACAGCTCTTATCTCATTTCCGGTATTTGCCTATCAGCTTGAGAAGGTATCTGTTGAAACAGGTTATCAGACAGAAACAGATATAAAAGTAATCACCTCCCCTTTTGATATTATTACTGGGCAGGAGATTAATGAGAAACATCCCCTTGATTTTAAAGAGATTGTGCAAAATAAAGCAGGATTTTCTTATGTTTCAAATGGTGGTTTTGGACAGATTGTTTCTATTTATCTATGGGGAATGGATCCAAAAAGAACTTTAACCCTTATAGACGGAATAAGAATTAATGATTTTACAACACCTAACATTTCTGCTTCTTATGAACATCTGCTTTTAGATGACGTGAAGCAGATAGAAATTATAAAAGGTGCCCAGTCTGGTGTATGGGGGGCAGATGCATCTGCAGGTGTAATAAATATAATCACCAGGGAACCTGAATACGGTCTTCATTTTAAGATAAAAGGACTTTTAGGGGACTACAATACAAAAAAGGGTGGGTTAACCCTTTCCTTTAGGAATGATAGGGGATACATACTTTTAGGATTAAACTCTTTTAAAACTTCTGGTTTTTCAGCGGTTGAGCCTACAAAGGATAGTCCCCTTTATGGGAAAAGATGGGATGAACTGGGATTTGAAAGGGATCCTTATAAAAATACAACTGTAAATATAAAAACTAAATGGTTCATAACAGAAAATGATACTTTTGAAGGGATTTTTAAAAGTATAGATGCTGTTGTCCATTATGATAGTGTTGATTTTACAACAGGAAAACCGATAGATGCGCCAGATGGTCCTTTTACTGTTAACCATGTAGATCAAAAATTTTATAAACTGTCTTATTCCAAAAGATACTCATTCAATATCTTTTCTGTATATACCACAAACTCAAAATTCAAAAGAAGTCAGTTTGGAGGTTATGAGGGAGAGTACAGGGAATATACTGTAAAAGACAGAATAAATCACACTTATGGATTTTCTGTTTTTGGTATATCAAGACAGGATTTTATACATCAAAAATCTGCAGGTTCGGAATTGAAAAAGAGGTACCATAACTACGGTTACTACTTTACAAACGTAATTACTATACTAAACAAAAATCTGATCTTATCCCAATCTGTAAGACACGACAGCTACAGTTCCTTTAAAGATAAGACCACCTGGAAGCTAGGAATAAAAGGACATTTAAAAAACTTTTTTGTGTCTGGAAATTGGGGAACAGCCTATAATGTTCCTACCCCTGATCAGCTTTTCAACCCTTACTGGGGAAATAATGATTTGTCCCCAGAAAATACAGTTGAGTGGGATATAACAGCCGGTTATAAAAGATTTTCTATAACATATTTTAAAAACCACATAAAAAATTTAATAGATTACAACTTTACTACATACAAATATGAAAATATAAAAGGAAAGTCAAAAATAAGAGGAATAGAGGCAAAATATACATTTTCTTTAGAAGATGAACATCTTTTTATAAATCTAAACTACACATATCTTGACGCGAAAAAACCTGACGGCAGTAAACTTCCAAGGAGACCTCAAAATCAAATAGGTTTTGATGTTATATGGTACCCAGATGAAAAGGTAAATATTGGCTGTTCTGGGGTTTATGTTGGAAAAAGAAAGGATACAGACAAAACCCGAACAGGGTACTACACAGTTATTAATACTTTTGCAAATATGGAAATAAACAGAAATTTAACGGTATATCTAAAAATAAACAATATAACAGACAAATACTACCAAACAGTAAATGGATATGCTACAGAAGGAAGATCTGTTTATGCAGGGCTAAATCTGATCTTTTAAGGGCTTTTGCCCTTCCTTTTTTTCTTCCTGGTATAATCAATATCCCTTGAATTTTCTATTTTTGGATTAAATTCCAGTTTAAAAAAAAGGTGGTGGACTATGGCAAAAGTTGCGGTTATTGGAGCTGGACTTGCTGGAACGGAGGCTGCTTATAAAATAGCAGAGGGCGGGATTGATGTTGATTTGTATGAAATGAGACCTGAAAAGAATACCCCTGCCCACAGAACAGGTTATTTCGCTGAACTTGTTTGTTCAAACTCCCTTGGAGGAAAAGAGATAACAACAGGGGCAGGACTTTTAAAAGAGGAAATGAAGCTTTTAGGCTCTATTGTTGTGAAAACAGCAGAAAAGCACAGCGTTCCGGCAGGAGGAGCCCTTGCCGTTGACAGGGAGAAATTTTCAAAAGAAATAACTGATATTTTAGAGAACCATAAACATATAAATGTTATAAGGAGAGAAATTGAAAAAATTCCTGAAAATTATGATGTGGTTATCATTGCAACGGGGCCTTTAACATCAGAAACCCTTTCAAAGGAGATTCAAAAACTTACAGGGGCTGAACATCTGTACTTCTATGATGCTATAGCCCCAACTGTAGATGCTGAAACAGTTGATTTTACAAAGGGCTTTTGGGGAGACAGGTACTCAAAAGGAGAAGGGGATTACTTTAACTGTACATTGACAGAAGAGGAATATGAGGTGTTTTACAATGAGCTTTTAAAAGGTGAGCAGGTCCCTTTAAAAGATTTTGAAAGGGCTGTCTTTTTTGAGGGATGTCTTCCTATTGAGGAAATAGCAAAAAGAGGAAAGCAAACCCTTTTATTTGGACCAATGAAACCTGTTGGGCTTGTTGATCCAAAAACAGGTAAACAGCCCTTTGCAGTTGTTCAGCTTAGAAAGGAAAATAAAGAGGGAACCCTTTTGTCCATGGTAGGTTTCCAGACAAAACTTAAATATCCAGAGCAAAAGAGAATTTTTAGACTTATTCCTGCTTTAAGAAATGCCACATTTGTAAGACTTGGCTCTATCCACAGGAACACTTTTATCCAGTCCCAAAAGGTTTTAAAACCAACCCTTCAGATGAAAAGGTATCCCCATATTCTTTTTGCTGGTCAGATTACAGGTGTGGAAGGATACGCTGCTTCAGCAGCTACAGGGATCCTGGCAGGTATTAATGCAGTAAAAATTATAAAAGGAAAGGAAACCGTTGTACCGCCAGAGACAACAATGCTTGGTGGGCTTGTCAGGTATATAACAGAACCAAAAGATGAACTGCAACCTATGAATCCTAATTTTGCTTTACTTCCCGACTTAAAAGGAAAAAAGGTAAAAGACAAAAGGAAAAGAAAACTTTTAAAAGCAGAAAGGGCTCTAGAGGATATGAAGAGATTTGTTAAGGAAATAAACACGTAGGGGAGTTTCCCCTACATATTAGTGTTTGTGATTCTTTTTACCAAAATAAACCTCTTCAAACTTTTCAAGGGTTTGTCTTAGCTTTTTTACAACCTCTATATCTACACTTTGTTTTGCTTTCATTGCATAGAAGGAAAGTTTGTTTAAAAGTTCCAGTTCCTTTAAATATTTGCTGTACTTTTCTTTATTTTTAGGATCCACAGGCTTAACCCTCTGGGTAAAAAAGTACTGCCATACAATATGTTGTATCTTTCTGGCATGCTCCTCTTTGTTATTGATCCATCTAACAGCCTGATTTAGTGTTAAAGGGTCATTTATCCCCTGGGATAACTCCTTTACTGCAATCATTGATTTTTCAATAGTGTTTATATACTCCCTTATCTGGTGAATTCTCATCTCATCATCATAAATTCCACAGGGAACCTCACAATGACTAAAGGATTTTGAAGTTAAAACAGCTGTTATCACAGCAACAGAAAGTAAAAATTTTTTCATGGGAATACCTCCTAAACTGTTTGATTTAACTTTTAATACAGGTATAAAAGAAAAAGTATGATAAACACTATAAATCTATTCCCATAGCATTCAGGTTTGCTTTTGCTTTGATGATTGTTTCTTGATATTCCTTTTCAGGATCTGAATCTGCCACAATACCGCTACCTACATATATATAGCACCTGTTTTTCAAAAATATAGACTGTCTTATAGCAACACTCATCACAAAATCAAAATCAGGTTTTATAAGAAAGGTTGCCCCACAGTAAACAGACCTTTTGTAATCCTCAAGTTCATCAATAATCTCTACAGCTCTTTTTTTTGGGGCACCGGTTACAGAACCTGGGGGAAATGTATTGTAGATAATATCCCTTAAAGTCATATCTTTTCTCAAACGTCCCTTTACTGTTGACACCATTTGAAATAAGGATGAGTATTTTTCTATATCAAATAAGTTTTCAACATGAACATCTGTAGCTATTCTGTTTAGATCATTCCTCATTAAATCTGTAATCATTAAATTTTCCGCCCTTTCTTTACTGGAATTTTTTAGCTCTTTGAACAGGGCTTCGTCCTCTGCTTTTGAATTACCCCTTTTTCTTGTTCCTTTTATAGGTTTTGTTATTATGTTTTGCTTTTCTTTTTTAAGGAAAAGTTCCATTGAACCTGAAATAAGGGAAAAATCTATGTCTTTTATAAACATCATATAAGGGGTAGGTTGTTTTTCTACAAGGGAGAAAAATATATATTCTGGGAGAAAAAAGCCCTCCACTTCTATCCTGTGTGCTAAATTTACCTGATATATATCTCCTTTTTCTATATAGTTTTTAGCCCTTAAAACCTTTGATATAAAAGAACTTTTAGAAGGAAAATTTATATTTTTTATATGAGATTTCTTATCTTTATAGATTTTAGGGTTTATTTTCTCAAAATTTCTAAAAAGGGAAACGTATATATGAGGTAATCTTAAATCATCTTTTTTTACCTGTTTATTAAAAATTTCTTCTTTAAAGTCATATGAAATAAAGCCCAGTGCATAGTATCTTCCACCCTTTATTAATTTTTCCAGTATAGTTAGTATCCTATCTGTATGTATATATGTATCGTTTATTAATGCATTATTAGATCTGTATTTAATAAGTTTTACTGGTTTTGAAAACTGGTAAAATCCTTGTGTATCAAACCATCCGCCATTTTCCGAATATAAAATTATTTTCATTTGCCCTAATCTTCATAAAATTTATTATAATTAATACTAAGTTATAAAAATTTTTATAGGTTAAAAATGAAAAACCTCAGGAAACTTGTTCCCAAAGAGGAACTGGATGCACTTTTTAAAGAAGTATACCAGAGTGAATATAAAGAGGAAATAAATAAAGAGGAAAAGAAAAGTTTAGATTTTAGATTTTATATTTTTGGATATAAGATACAAAAATTCATAAAAAAGAGTTTTCTTTCTGTTATTCCAATTCCATTTAAGGTTAAAAGTTTTTCTGTTGAAAAATATACAGACAGTATAGGAAAAAATCTTATATCAACAGGCTACGATCTTGAGGGGAAATTCAGGTTTTTTGTATCCATTGAACAAAAAATAGAGGATATAATTAAAGAGCTACTTGAAAAAAACGGAACACCATTTAATAAAACCCCACAGGAAATTATTGAGACTTTTCTTGATCAACTTGCTTTTCAGATATTGGAGGAGATAAATCTAAAAAAGAAAAAACTTCTGACCTCTTATATATCATTTTATGAAGATGATGTTATATCTTTCTCTTTTGACTGTAGTGTGGAAAATAAGGAGATCAAAGTTTATGTGATTTTTGAGGAATATCTGCTTGATTTTATAGAAAATTCGCAGATTATATACTCCCCATTGACAACGTTAGGGAAAAAAAATATAAAGGAACTGAAAAAATACATACCTGTCAGGATTGTTTTTGAAACAGCCCCTGTATATATACCTTCTTTTCTTCTAAA
>CAZHWB010000124.1:0-10012 GCA_964536105.1 uncultured Aquificales bacterium
GGGTCAGGATAATCCGGCGCCCCTTCTGCTATAACAGACGTAGCACCAACAGATAACGGACCATACAGCATATAACTGTGTCCAGTTATCCATCCCGGGTCAGCAGTGCACCAGTAGATATCATCTTCATGGATATCAAAAACATATTTTGTTGTTATGTGGGTGTATAGGTTGTATCCTCCTATCGTGTGGAGAACGCCTTTTGGTTTCCCTGTTGAACCTGAGGTATAAAGGATAAACAGCGGATCCTCTGAGTCCATAACCTCTGGTTCACAGATTGAAGACTGCCCATTAACAAGACTGTAAAATTCTATCTCCTTTTCCTCAAGCTCAAACTCATCTCCTTCCCTTTGAAGAACAACAATATTTTCAACAAACTCCAGCCCATCAACAGCTTCGTCAACTACAGATTTAAGGTCTATCTTCTTGCCTCTTCTTTTTGTCCATGTTGAAGTTATAACAACTTTTGCCCTGGCATCTTCTATTCTCATTCTAAGTGCGTTTGCACTAAAACCTGCATAAACTACAGAATGGATAGCTCCTATCCTTGCACAGGCAAGCATTGCAACCATCTGTTCTATAACAAGGGGCATATATATAACAACTCTATCTCCTTTCCTGACACCTAAAGATTTAAGCCCATTGGCAAATCTATTAACAAGTTCTAAAAGCTCACCGTAAGTTACTTTTTTCTCCTTTCCTTCTTCATCAACCCATATATAGGCAACTTTATTTCTTCTACCATTTTCTACATGCCTATCAAGACAGTTGTAAGTTATGTTTAATTTTCCACCTACAAACCATTTATATGTTGGAAAATTCCATTCAAAAACTTTGTCCCATTTTTTAAACCAGTGTAGTTCTTTTTCTGCCATCTCAGCCCAGAATCCTTCAGGGTCTTGAATAGAACGTTTATACATCTCATCAAACTGTTCTTTTGTTAGATAAGCCTTTTCCAGAACCCTTTTTGGGGGATGGTAAACTTTATTAATTTTTAACAATACCTCATCCTTATGTTCAGCCATCTTTAAACCTCCTTTGGTTTTAGTCCATTTTATCAGGGGGGTTATTTATTAATATGATTTTTTTCAAGGATAGTGAAAACTAACTTGTCAGGAATATAGATAGTTTATAGCTTTATCACTGTAATACCTCTAAAAAGGAGGTTTTTATGAATAAATCCTATGTAGAGAAGGCCTATTATCTGATGAAACTTGGAAGGGAATTTGAGTACAGGGCAAAGCAGGAGTATATGAAGGGAAATATAGCAGGATTTTTGCACCTTGCGATAGGCGAAGAGGCAGTCCATGTTGGAGCAACCCTTGCTTTTGGTAAAGGGGATATTTTTGTCCATTATAGGGAGCATATATGGGCTTTGGCAAGGGGAATGGATCCAAAACATATAATGGCTGAGCTTTTTGGTAAAAAAACCGGTGTTTCAAAAGGAAAAGGTGGCTCTATGCATCTTTACGACCCAAAATTTAACTTTTACGGTGGAAATGCTATTGTAGGGGCCCAGATTCCCCACGCAGTAGGGGCAGCTTACGCAAGAAAATATTTAGGACATACTGAAGGGGTTTTGGTTGCATTTGGAGATGGGGCTACAAATGCAGGAAACTTTTACGAGTCTCTAAATCTTGCTGCACTCTGGGAACTTCCTGTTCTTTTTCTATGTGAAAACAACTACTATGCAATAGGCACAAGAATAGACAGAGCATCAGCAATAACTGATCTTTACAAGAAAGCAAAGCCCTTTATGGTATCAGAACAGATAAATGGTATGGATTTTTTTGAGGTTTTTGAGGCTGTAGAAAGGGCTAAAGAGTACATCCAGACAGAAAGTAAGCCGTATTTTATAGAAGCATTAACATACAGATATGAACCCCACTCTATGAGTGATCCAGGGGATTACCGCTCCCCCAGAGAACTGAAGATTGCAAAGGATAGGGATCCTATAGAAATCCTTAAAAGAAAAGCTTTAGAAAGGGGACTTTTAACTGAAGAGTACATAAAAAAGATAGATGAAAAAGTAGAAAAAGAAATAGAAGAGGCTGTTGAGTTTGCATTAAACTCTCCAGAACCTGATATTGAGGAGCTTTACAAAGACATTTACTGTGAGGTGTGCACAGATGTTATATCGTGAAGCATTAAATAGAGCTTTAGATGAGATGATGGAGAAGGATCCAACAGTTGTAATCCTTGGTGAAGATGTTGGTTTTTATGGGGGAAATTACAGGGTAACAGAGGGACTTTACGCAAAGTATGGAGAGAAAAGGGCTATAGATACTCCGATAGCTGAAAATTCCATTGTTGGTAATGCTGTAGGAATGGCAATAGGAGGTTTGAGGCCTGTTGCAGAAATTATGACGGTAAATTTTTCCCTTATTGGGATGGATCAGATTGTTAATCAGATGGCAAAAATAAGATATATGAGCGGTGGGAAAATAGCCCTTCCTATGGTTGTAAGAATGCCCCAGGGAACAGCTATACAGCTTGCTGCCCAGCATTCCCAGAGCCTTGAAAGGATGTTTGCATCTGTTCCAGGTCTCAGGGTTTTCGTAGCTTCCGATAGTACCTCTGCTTACTACGGTCTAAAGTACGCGATAGCTTTAGATGACCCTGTAATTTTCCTTGAACATGAGCTTTTATATCCGGAAAAATTTGATTTTGTGAATAGACCTGATTTTAATCCTTTCAAAGCTGATGTAGTGAAGGAAGGAAATGATATAACTATAGTTTCATACTTAAAAATGCTCCACGATACATTAAAAGCTGTTCCTGTTATAGAAAGGGAGCTTAATATAACATGCGAGGTTATAAATCTACACTCCCTTAATCCTCTTGATTTAGAAACAATTGGAAAGTCAGTAAAAAAAACAAAAAGGTTTGTTATTGTTACTGAGGAGCCCAAAACCGGAAGTTTTGCTGCAGAAATACTATCCAGGGTAACAGAAGAACAGTTTTATTCATTAGATGCACCTCCTTTAAGGATATGTGGTGAAGATGTTCCAACCCCTTACAATAGGAAGCTTGAACTTGCCTCAATACCAACACCTGAAAAAATAGCTACAAAAATTATTGAGTGGGGAAAGAAGCATGGAATATAAGATCGTAATGCCGAGGCTTACAGATACAATGGAAGTTGGGAAAATAATAAGATGGTTAAAAAAAGTAGGGGACAAGGTTGATAAGAATGAACCTATTGTGGAGGTTGAAAGTGATAAAGCAGTTATGGAAGTTCCATCTTTCCAGGAAGGTATTCTGGTTAAGATTTTAGCAGAAGAAGGTGATGAGGTTCCTGTAGGTGAACCAATAGCCATTTTAGAAACAGATGAAACAAAAATCCAAAAAAAGATACAGGAAAAAACTACAGAAGAAAAATCTATTAAAAAAGAAAAAGAAGAAGAGATAAAAATAGAGACAAAAGATATTACCCCTGAAATTCTCCCGGAAGGTACAGCTTCACCATCGGCCAAAAAACTTGCAAAGGAACTTGGAATAGATATAAAAGAGCTTCAGGAAAAGGGAGTTTTACCTTCCCCTGCCCATGAAAAAGATATAAAAAATTATTTTTACTCCCAGTTTTTTACAAAAACTGCACTGTCTCTAGCAGAAGAGTACGGTATTCCTTTAGAGGATATATACAGCAAATATAAAAAGAAAATTGATAAGAAAGCTGTTCTACAGTACATAGAGGAAAATAATATTCCCAGAAAGATAAGTATCCCTTCTGTCCAAAAAACGCTTATAAGTAACCTGAAAAAAAGTCTTGAAATTCCAACGTACCACATATACCAGGAGTTTGACTTCTCTTTAATAAAGTGGGATGAGAAAAAGACATTTACAGCGTGGTTTATAAAAGTTCTTGCAGATGAAATAAGGGAAAACCCCCTTATAAGAACAGTTTACAGAGGGGAAATATTTTATGAATATCCATCTGTTAATATCTCTGTAGCTGTAGATGTTGAAGGGAAACTGTATGCCCCTGTTATAAAACAGGCAGATAAAAAATCCGTATCCCAGATTTCTCAGGAGCTTTATACATTTAAAGAAAAGGCCAAAAAATCTGAATTTTCCATTGGGGAGCTAACAGGGGGAGTTTTCGCAGTATCAAATCTTGGTATGACAGGAATAGACTTTTTTGATGCTATTATACCCCCTGAACATTCAGGTATCGTAGCTGTAGGAAGGGAAAGGGAAGATAAAAAAGCTGTTCTTGTATTTTCCTTTGACCACAGGGTTATAAATGGGAAAGAGGCTGCCCAGTTTGTTGTTTCCCTGAGGGATAGATTTTTAAACAAAAAGTATATTTCTTCTCTGGAGGATTAGCTGTAGAGGATAAATCGTTTTTTCCTACTTTCTTTTTTTTATTTTCAGTAACGTGTAATACAAAGCGTAAATAAGGAACATTATTAGATGATTGTCCGGCTTAAAATTAAGGTTATCGTACTGCTGTACCACTTAAAATACATGTTAGTGAATATCAGAATAAGCATATTTACTATATAAATACCAAAAGCAGAAATAAGTAAGAAATTTGTATTTTTTATTTTTTCTGTGTTGTATATAACCACCCCTTCTAACAGGAGAAGAAATAATGTCATAGTTAAGGATAGTTGCTGTGTAGTTTAAATCTATTTTCATTGTCTTGAGTTTAGGAAATTATACTTTCACATTTTTTATTAGAACAGGCTTTTCCTGTAAAAATTTATACAACTGCTCAAGATTTGTAGAGTTTTTCACAAAATATATTCTTCCTCCTTTTGGATTTCCTTTTTCCTTTAATGGAAGAAACCTGTAATATGTATTTTTGTCTGATATATACCCTGTTGTGTAGTCAGTTTCATCTGATATGCAGTATTCTGCGATAATATCCGGGTGAAGCATATTTTTTGTAGTTAATGCCAAAGCATCAAGGGTTCTTTCTGTAAATCCCTTTTCTAAGAGGTATTTTAAGGTTTTTTCTCTATCTACAAAATCCACTGTTGTGGTTCTTATTCCCCTGTATGGGTCAAGTTCTATCCTTTCTCCTTTTTGATTTACAATCATAGCTCCCCTCATGTTGTTTCTGTCAGGGGAAGCCCCTGTATGTATAAGATTTATAAGCTCTTTTATTTTGTGTATGTTTATTCCTGTTATGTTGTGGAGCATCTGGACGGCTTTTGTATTTGCCTCTTTATAAGATGAAAATCGCAGTTCTTTTATTTTTAAGGTGAAAGGAACAACAAAAGGTTTTTCTGTTAGCTTTTTTATCTTCAGGTTAACAGCATCAGGTTTTTTTCTTTTAACCCTCTTATACAGCTGGTCAATTACGTTGTTGAGGTTTTTTTCCTCAACTATCCTTTCAGCTCCAGAAAGGTGAGCCCCTTTTTTTGAGGCTCTAATTTTTACACTAAAAAGCATTAATGAACCGGAACCTTTCTTTTATCTGGTTTTCTCGGCATAAATGAGATAACAACATAATTATCTGATACTAAAGATACATTAAAGGCCCATGCATCTGTGTAGTATTGACCAAACTCTAAAACTGGAAATGTGTAGGTTTCACAAACTTCATCATAATAAACATCTGAGTTTTTACACTGCTTTTCTTTGTTAGACCAGCAGGAAATCTTTTCATAAGAGACAAACTTTTTCTCATCAAGAATTTTATCTGTTTTACAGTCTTTTTTGTATAAAACTGCGTTGGAAATAACATCTGATATATCCATTCTTATTTTAGATTTTTCAAATACTTTTGAAGATTTTTCTTTTTCTGGTGATATTTTTACGTATGCTTTTCCATCTTTTATATCAACAACAGTCAAGTACATATCTGTAAGGGGAAGTTTTACAGATTGCCCTTTCTTTATTTTGAGCATAAACATGTCTTGATGCAGATATGTCTCAAATGTTTGGGCTAAGCTTATTGAAAAAATGGCTAAAAAAACAGCGATTACTTTTCTCATCTCTTTCCCCTTTTTTTAATTTAATGATAATTTATTTTCATAAATGAAAACATTGTCAAAAGTCAAGCTGTATGAAAGATGTATTTCAATATAAGTAATTGTAAAAATTATATTTTCGCTTAAAATAATATAAACACTTCTTTAGCAGGAGATTAACTTGACTTATCAAGCTTTTGCAAGAAAATACAGACCTAAGAACTTTGATGAAATTGTAGGTCAGGAAGCTATTGTAAAAACTTTAAAAAATGCCATACAGTTAAACAGATTTTCCCATGCTTATATATTTGCCGGTTCACGGGGACTTGGGAAAACTACAACCGCCCGTATTCTTACAAAATGCTTGAATTGTGAAAGTGGCGTTACATCTACACCCTGTGGGAAATGTGAGCACTGTTTAGAGATAGATAAAGGTTCTTTCCCTGATATGTATGAAATAGATGCAGCATCAAACAGGGGAATAGATGATATACGAGCTTTAAGGGAAAATGTAACTTACGCCCCTATAAAAGGAAGATACAAGGTTTACATCATAGATGAAGCCCACATGCTTACAAGGGAGGCTTTTAATGCCCTTTTAAAAACCTTAGAGGAACCTCCACCCCACAATATATTTATACTTGCAACAACGGAATTACACAAAATACCTGATACCATAAAATCTAGATGCCAGACTTTTATATTTAAACCTCCAACAGTCAGCCAGATAAAGAAATATCTTGAAAGGATATTGAAAAATGAAGGTATTGATTATGATGAAAGGGCTTTAGAGCTTCTTGCAGAGGCAAGTGCTGGAGGTTTAAGGGATGCGGCAAGTCTTCTTGATCAGGCTGTAACTTATGGAGGAGGTAAGGTTGAATTAAAATCTGTAGAGGAACTTTTAGGTGTAATTCCCCAGAGGATTATAGATAGGTTTTTACAGCTTTTAAGGGAAAAAGATATAAAAACGATGATAAAGGGATTGGAAAAACTTGATAAGGAAGGTTATGATCTTACTGTTTTATGGAAACAAATAACAGATGAAATCCATAAGGAGCTTATTTCATCTGCAACAGAAGGTAAAGGAAAATTTTTCTCTGAAAATGATATTGAGGATCTTATATATATCCAGAATATATTTAGCAAAGCCTTTATAGAGGCTAAAAATTTCCCAAATCCAAAACATATATATGAACTTGCGGTTTTAAAACTCAAATATATAAAGAACCTTGTAGCAATAAAGGATATACTTCAGGGAAATGTAGAAATAAAAGACACTCCAAAATCCCCCAGGGAAGAAAAAAAAGAAAGTCCTTCAAAGGAAGATTCCCCTTTTAGCGTCCAATCGGCTATATTAAAAGCAGGAAAAGAGGCAGGTGGTATTGTTTCTGCTGCGCTAAAAAAGGCAAGTATAAAGGAACTGGATAATGAATTTGTTATCATGGTAGATAAAAGTTTAACAGATATAATAAACCAAAAGATTGATATAATTTCTAAACATTTTCCAAAACCTGTAAGGGTAGAAGGAATAGAGATTAAAAAGGAGAAAAAGCAGAAAAAGAGGGACGAAGCTGTTGATAAGGTCCTTGAACTGTTTAAAGGAAAAATAATCACATATAAGGAGGAGTAAATGTTTAATTTTGGAAATCTTGGCGAGATGATGAAGCAACTTAAAAGCATGCAGGAGAATATGGAAAGGGCTAAAGAGGAGCTCAGGAATGAGAAGATAGTTGTTGAGGTTGGGGGTGGTATGGTAAAGCTTATAACAAATGGAATGGGAGAGGTGATAGACCTTGAAATAGATAAAACAATGTTAAGCGAAGAAAATTACGAGGTTTTAAAAGAACTTTTAATTTCTGCTATAAATGAGGCTAACAGCCGTTCTAAAGAAGTTTTAGCCGAAAAAATGGCTAAAGCTACAGGTCTTCCAACAAACATACCAGGAATGGGTAATTTATTTTGATGAAGTTAGATATAATTCCAAAAGTTTTAGAAGAGGCTGTTGAAAATATATCCCAGTTTCCAGGGTATGGTGAAAAATCAGCAAAACATTTTATCTTAAACCTTCTCCATATGCCCCGTGGGGAGGCCTTTTCTGTAATAAAAAATCTGTATGACGTACTTGACAAAATACATCCATGTAAAGAGTGCGGTTTATATACAGAAAAAGAGCTGTGTGATGTTTGTTCTTCAGAAGAAAGGGATAGGGCTGTTATATGTGTTGTTGAAGAAAGTTTTGACGCTTATGCAATAGAAAGAACAGGTAAATACGCAGGACTTTATCATGTTTTAGGAGGCAGACTGTCCCCTTTAGAGGGAATAACTCCGGATCAACTAAATATAGATAAGCTTTTAGAAAGAATTGAAAAGGAACCTGTCAGGGAGGTTATTCTTGCAACCAATCCAACTGTGGAAGGGGAAGCTACTGCTACATACATATACAACCTTTTGAAAAACAAAAATATCACTGTCTCCCGTATAGCTTATGGTTTGCCGTTTGGAGCTACCCTGGAAAATGCCGACGATTTTACCATATCTAAGGCTTTAGAACATAAAACTAAATTTTAAAGTATGGAAGTTTTATTACTTGCTGTATTTCTTTTTTCTGTTTTTTTTCTCCTTTTTTCCCCATTTGCTAAAACAAGGTTATGGACAGCAACTGTTACACCTTTAGCATCAATTATAGGTAGCGGTTTTCTTGTAGTAGCCCCTTTACTTCATCTAATTGTTGGGGATTTGGCTCCTTTAGCTATGCTTTTTATTGTTATCCTCGCATATTTTATAGGGGAGGGTATAAGGTTTAATATAAAATATGAGGAAAAACTCTCAAATGAGTCCTTTATATCCCAGCTGGAAACCCTCTCAAACCTTACCTTATCTGCTGCTTTTATTATTTCGGTAGCATTTTACTTAAGATTCCTTTCTGCTTTTTTGTTTGAAGGTTTTTTGGAAAGGAACTATTTACTGGAAAATCTCCTTACCACAGGGATTTTACTTTTTATAGGTCTGGTTGGGTATTTTAAGGGGTTATCCCAACTTGAATGGCTGGAGAAGTACTCTGTATCTATAAAACTTGCTGTTATTTTTTCTCTTCTTTTTGGGCTTTTTCTATATGATGCAAATAACTTCCATATAGAAGGAAAGCTTAAAGAAATAAACGTTGATACATTAAGATATTTGGCAGGGGTGCTTCTGATTGTTCAGGGATTTGAGACATCTAAATATCTTAAGGAAAAGTACTCAAAGGAAGAAAGGATAAAAAGTATGAAGATAGCCCAGATTATATCAGGGGTTATTTACGTAGTGTTTATTATCCTTGTCCAGCCACTTCTTTACTCCCTTCCTGAAAAAATAGATGAAACAGCAATTATAGATATTACAAGGGAAGTATCATTTATACTCCCTTATATTTTGATTTTAGGGGCTGTAATGAGCCAGTTTAGTGCTTCTGTTGCCGATACAATAGGATCAGGGGAGCTTTTATATACAGAAACCAAGGGAAAAGTTTCATCAAACCTGGGCTTCTTTGCAGTTTCAATTATTGGGATAATCCTGGTATGGTCTTCAAATATTTTTGAGATTATAACCTTTGCATCAAGAGCTTTTGCCCTTTACTATCTTTTTCAGATAGTTATAGCCCTCTTTATTTCTTTAGAAGGGGACAGAAAAAAAGTCCCCCTTTTTGGTTTCCTTATCCCTGTTTTGATTTTTATTGTTATTTTTGGGGAGCCTGTAGGTTAGATCTTCCTACAGCCATAAATACAGGATATTCCCTTTCTTCGCCCTCTCTTATCTTTTTTATTGTGTAAATATTATCAATAAAGACTGTTTCCAGTTTTTCACTGTCAAACCAGCTTTTAACCTCGTCAAAAGAAAATCCAAAATGCTTAACGTCTGTATTATCAGAGTGGAAAGTTCCATCTTCTTTATAAAGATCCACAATAACAATGTATCCGTCTTTTTTTAAAAATTTCTTAAATCTTTTTATAGCTTCCTGCGGGTAATCTATATGGTGCATTGTCATAGCATTAAATATCAAATCAAATCCAGTTTCCTGGAAGTCCTCTTTAAGGATATCTTTTTTAAAA
>CAZHWB010000125.1:0-4931 GCA_964536105.1 uncultured Aquificales bacterium
ATCTCCATAAACAGCGTATGCCCTTGAACGGGAATTTCCATTACATATTTCTATATACTGGCATTTTTCACACTTTCCTTTAACAGGTCTTGGGTGCTGTTTTAACTTTGTCATAATACCATTTGAGTTAACAATCTGGTAAAAATCTTTTTCGTATATATTTCCTATCTTATATGGGAAATATGTATCAGGCTTTACATATCCCCTGTAATCTATATCAAATATTCTTACCCCTGCTTGATTTCCACCCCATTTTAAGAGATTTTTGTAAAGGAGATCCGCTTTCTCAGGATATTTTTCTTTAAAAATACTGTATAAAACAACTGCATCTGCCTCATTGTTTCCGGTAACAACATCTATAGGAATATCGTTTTCAACATAGTAAAAGGATTTTTCAATAATAAACTCAACATCTTTTTTGTACTTTTCTTTTTCTGTCTGAGTTAGATGCCTTCCCCTTCCAGAATAAACAAGATGGGATATATAAACCTTTGGTATTTTTTCTTTTTCAGCCAGCTCAAATATAAAGGGAAGAGCCTTTTCTGTCTGGGAAGAAAGGGTAAATCTTATGCCTGTTTTAATCCCTGCATCTTTTACGAGTCTAACAGCTTCCATAGATTTTTCAAAGGCTCCCTGCATTCCCCTAAATCTGTCGTGGGTTTCCCTATCCCCATCTATACTTATTCCCACATATGAAAAATGCTTTTTTATCTGATCTATATTGTTTTGATTTATAAGAAGACCATTTGTTGAAAGGGTAGTAACAAATCCATTTTTATTAAACAGGTTTGCTATATCAAATATATCTTCCCTTATTAAAGGTTCTCCACCTGACAAAATAAGAACCTTAACCCCTGCTTTTTTCAGGTATGGTATCTGCTTTTCTATTTCCTGTAAGGATATTTCCCCAGCCCTTGATGTGTTTGCTGCTGAATAACAGTGCTGACAAAAAAGGTTACAGGCATTTGTCAGATTCCATATTAGAATTTTTCCTCTAAAAGGTGTTATCTCCTTTCCTTCTAATGTTTTTTTTATATACTCAGTTATCCTCAGCATCTTTTTTGTCCTTAAACTGCATCATATAGGATAATATAGCCCTAAGCTCCCAGTGGGACAGGTTTAGATTTGGCATTGCATTTCTCGTATAACCAAGATTTTTATACATCTTTTCTGGATTGGCAATCTGTGCCATTATCTCTTCCGGTTTTCTGTGGTTTACAATCCATTTAAAAGATGGGGCAAAAGCTTCCTGTGTTTGGTGATGACATCCCCAGCATTTTTCCATAAAAATCTGCTTTCCAAGTAAAACCGGCTGAAACTTCCTTGATTTGTTGACAATGTTGTATTTTCCAATTGGAATACTTGCAGGTATATTCTTTAGAAGTTTTAGGGTAATGCTGTCGTATATAAGAAGTGCTCCATCTTTGTTGTATAGACTTACATAGGCAAGATTTCCATCCCCTGAAAACTCAGTATGGATAACCCTTTTTCCTTTTATTGTCTGTATTGTTTTAACAGAGTAATCATCTCTGTTTATTAAAACTATTTTGTCTTTACCGTTATCAGTCCACAGATAAGGGGTTGTTGGGTGGGTTCTTACAAAAAATCCATTTCCCTTTATATCTACCTTTTTAACAAACTTCCAGTTATAAAGGTTCCAGATGGTAACAAAAGGTTTTGTTATGTGGGGAGTTGCAAAGTAAAATTTTCCTTTTTTATACCAGAACGTTGCAGAGGCAAGATGTGGCATCCCTTCAATATCTGAAGAATAAACCTCTTTATTTTCTGTTAAGCTGTAAACACTGAGCTTTGTTCCTTTTCTTGATGTTCCAACTATGTACTCTTCAAATGGATCAATGAAAAAGTCCTCGTAAGCTTCAGGTATATCTTTGTAGCTTACTTTGAAGCTTTTTGTATCCAAAAATCCAAGTTTTGCTTTATCCCTATATGTAAAAACTGCACTGTCTTTTGAATAAAGCTCATATATAGCTGATATTAATCCTTCCTGCTTTATTACCTTTAGAGGACTAAAACTTTCACTATCAAGGATAACTACCGATTTGGGAAGCCAGCAAGATGCAAGGACATACTTTCCTGTCCTGTCTAAGGATATGTTTCTTAAATAAACGCAGGCCCTTACCTTCCCGTGAAACTTTCCCTTGTCTATGTCGTACCTTCCGATCCATCCATCCCGTGAAGGTATATAAACCTTCCACCCTGATGGTGAAAATTTTAGCCCTCCATGGACGTTCTTAAACTCAAACTTATCTAAGATATCAAGGCCTTCCATTATCCATACTTTTTGATGTCCCCTCTCAACAACAGCAACAACATTTTTTATATTTTTTACAGGAAGTTTTTTCCCTTTTTGGTGGTTTAAGGATATTGAATTTTTTATTTTTTCTTTAGACCATTCAACTTTCGCAGGACTTTTTATATATGCTATTATAGCTTTTATCTCATTTTCTGATAGATCTGGAAAAGCTGGCATCTGGGTTGCCGGAAGACCATTTTTGATGATATTTATCAGTTTTTTTTCTGAATATTTTCTTAAAAATAATTTAAAAAGAGGGGGAGCCACTGTACCAGTTCTGTCGGCTCCGTGGCAGCTTGCACAGTATTTCTGGTACAGCTGGCTTCCCTGGTTTCCCCCATAAGCTATGGGAGAAAACACAACCAACGGGACAAGCAGCAGCAGGCTACATATTCTTTTCATTAATAGATATCCTTCATAGTGTTTGTCACATTAAATTTACCTGTTGGTGTTCTTACCCAATCGCCCTTGATTATATGTTTGAGTTTTAGAGTATCATCATCATAGATAAGGATGGCTGTAGGCTGATCCTTTCTACCCCATACTGAAATCCAGAACTCAGAACCATCAGCGTTATATTCTTGGTGAACAGCTCTTCCAGGGAAGTCTTTAGGCACTCTGAGGGTCTTAACAAGTTTGAATGTTTCTTTATCAAACACAAATATGCTTCTTTGTAGTTTTTGATCTGGATTTAAAGGTCTATCAGCAAGAAGCCATTTTGAATTTGGATGGGTTTTAATAAAGAGGTTTCCTCCACCAACTCCTGGTAAATCTATCCATTTAACAACTTTCCATGCATTTTCTGGATGTTTCTCAGGATCGGTTCCGATACAGGCAATTCTCTTTTCTCCAATATGCCCTGTACACCAGATAGGACCGTATTTTGGATGATCAATATTTGCTCCCCTTCCTGGGTGAGGTTTTGTTCCAACTTTTACAATAGCTTCAAGCTCTTTATCCTTAGTATCAATAACAACAATTTTGTTTCTCATGTTAGCAGCAACAAGGAAGTATCTCTTAGATAAATCCCATCCTCCATCGTGTAGGTATCTTTCTGAATCAATCATATCAATTTTAACAGTTCCTTTATCTACCTTGGAGTAATCAACAAGCCATACCTGACCTGCTTCTTTAATGTTTAAAACCCATAATGGATCGTAGTGAGATGAAACTATAGATGCAACACGTGCCTCTCTCACATAATCTTTTGTATCGTAGTAGTAGTCACTTGTAGCGTGTCTTGTGATTGGCTTTAATGTTTTTCCATCTAAGATAACAAATGATGGTGGCCAGTAACATCCAACTACAGCATATTTGTCTTCATATCCATGGTATTTTGAAGTATCAATGGAACGGGCATCATAACAGACCTTAACTTCAGCTACTTTATCAGGTTTTGCCATCCACAGGTCTATAACTGTTGCTTTTCCATCTCTTCCTATGGAATACATATATCTTCCTGTGGAAGATGTTCTTAGAATATGAACAGCAAAACCTGTATTTACAATGTTAAGAAGCTTTTTAGTTGTTCCGTCAATTATAGCAACCTTACCTACATCCCTGAGTATAACACCAAAGAAGTTCTTCCAGTTTGGATTTGCTGGTTTAGTTGGTCTCTTTTCAACAGGAACAAATACTTCCCAGGAATCATTTATCTGCTTCCATGTTAATAATGGTGGAGGTGGTGGTTCATTAAGTAAAAATCTTGCCATCAAGTTAATTTCATCTTTAGTTAAAACCCCCTGTTTACCCCAGTCAGGCATACCTCCGGGAGTTCCATTGTAGATAAACGCTTCAAGAGCTGGAACATTTAAGCCCTTTTTCTTTAAAGCTTCTGGAGTAAGAGCAGGTCCTGTAGCTCCCTTCCTGAGCATTCCGTGACATCCGGCACATCTGTCAAAGTAAATCCTGGAAGCTTTTTTCATCTCATCCTTAGTCAGGTGAGGTGTTTCATCTGCTTTAGCAGTGGAACCAGCCGCAAACGCTAAAAGAGCAGCGCCAACTAAACCTGTTAATAGTTTTTTCGCCACTTTCATGGCATACCTCCTTTTGTTACCTAAAGATTAATATTTGTAATCAAGCTGTATCCAGTATTTTGTTACATCACTTGTTCCTTTAAGATTTCCTCTTGTATAGTATCCATCATCTGCGTTATAAAATGCAGCTTTCGCCAAGAAACCGAGTCTTTTGGTTAGTTTTTTAGCATATAAAACGTCTATTTCAGAACCTATGCTATCTCCAACAGGAGTATCTTTGTCTGAATCAAATGTTAGATATGCAAGCATAACTTTTCCAATTGTTGGGCTTTTATAACCTACAGATACACACAGCTCTTTCATACCGTAGTCAAAACCTAATGCTGCTCCTTTTAGAAGAACATCAGACCATCCATCAAATTTATGGAGTGTTGCAAGTGGTGTTGAAAATCCAGCATCTTTGCCGTCAGCATCACCGAAATAGGTATACATTACACTACCAAAGAAACCTGCATAAGATGCCCCAAGTTTAACCCTGTAGTAATCCGTATCTATATCAGGTTTTGTATTTGCATTATCTTTTTCATATGGGTCTGTTTGTTTAGCATACTCTCCAAGATAAGAAACTTTTATACCACCAA
>CAZHWB010000126.1:0-3661 GCA_964536105.1 uncultured Aquificales bacterium
CTTAAAGATGGGGATCTTATCTTTGTAAATAAAGTTTATAATTACAGAGAAAATATTGTTTCTGTAGATGGATATGTAAAATATCCAGGAGAATATCCGTTAGATGAAAATAAAAAGCTTTCTATACTAATAAAAAAGGTCGGACTTCTTCCTGATACAAACACTAATTATGCAGAGATTATAAGATTAACTGAGAACAACAATTACCATATAATCAAAGTCAATCTTCAAAATGTTTTATCTGGATATGAAGATATAGAACTTGAAGAATTAGATAAAGTATATTTCTACCCAAGGTGGCTGTTTAAACCTATTGAAATCTCTGGTGAAATTGAAAATCCTATGGTTATAGATTATTACCCAGGAATAAAACTTTTAGATGCTTTAAGAAATATAGCATACAGAGGAAAAGTAAGAGAATTAAAGGTTGAACTTTATAAATCAGAGAAAGAAACACTTTATAAAGTAGTGTATCTTTATGATCTTCTTGTGAGAAACGATCCTGAAGTAAATATTCCTCTAGTTCCAGGAACAAAGATAGTTGTAAAAAGAGTCAGGGATACAGAAAAAGATAAAACAGTAACAATACTTGGAGAAGTTAACAGACCTGGTATTTATAGATATATATCTGGAATGAGATTGTATGATTTAATAATAATGGCTGGGGGTTATACAGAAGATGCTTTTCCTAAAGCTTTAATATTTATAAGAGAAAGTGCTAAAAAACTCCAGCAGGAACAGCTTCAGGCTTCCATACTGTCTATGGAAGAAAGTCTTGCTAAAAGTTCCGAGGCATTTACAGCTGCAGGTGCTTCAGAAGAAGAACGGGCACTTGTGAAAATTGCACTTGAAAAACAAAAAAAGCTTTTAGACATACTGAAACAAAAAGCAAAGATAGGTCTTGGTAGAATAGCGCTTGATATACCAAACTCACTTGAAGAGTTGAAAAACTCTCCAGATAACATAGAACTTCAGGATGGTGATTATATATATGTTCCTGCAAAACCAAATTATATACTTGTACTTGGAGATGTATATAATCAGATATCTCTTCCTTATAGACCTGATAAAACAGTTGAATACTATTTAAAACAGGTTGGTGGACTTAGAGAAAATGCAAAAGTAGATGATATCTATATTATAAAAGCAAATGGTAGAGTTATATCAAAAAGAAATTTTGATACAGCAATGTTTGATTGGGAAGATAATAAGCTGTATTTCCGTGGGGATTTTTACAGTATGAAACTTGATCAGGGAGATACAATTGTGGTGCCTTCTGAAACAAAAATACCTGTTTTATGGCGTCCACTTATAAAGGATGTGACACAGATTATATTCCAGGCTTTATCTACAGCAGTTTTAGCTAAAAGGTTGTAAAGATATGAGGGTGTTTGTTTTTATAGTTATGTTTATCTTGATTTGTAGCTTATCATTTGCCAATCCTATTTTGAATATAAATTCTGAAGAAAAGATAGTTTACGACAATATTCTTTCTTCTAAACATAGTAAAAATTTTATTTTTTCATTAAAACCTTTGAGCAATTATTATGGAGCTGTATCTTCATACCAGAATAGAGTAAAAATTTTACTTAACTCTTTTGATAAAACTGGATGGTATTTAAAACCAGTAAACACTATAACTTTGAAGGTTTTCTATACTGATGCAGATTATCTTTTAATTGAAGGCAGTTCTGGTCTCGCGCTTGTTAAAGGTTTAAATCTATATTCATTTGAAGACGGTTTCTTTTCTCTGGGAAAAAGAGGTGTATTTTACTACCAGCTTAAGCAAAGTATTAACAAGGATCTAAAAAGAAATGAACTTTTTAGGTCCTATTTTAAATTTAGAATGGGCAAATTCTCATTAGAACTTGGTAAAGATAATGTGAACTGGGGTCCTGGAGAGTATGGACTTTTATTATCAAATAATGCTCCACCATATAGAATGATAAAATTTGAGACAGATAAGCCTATAGAATTTGCTGGTAAATGGAAATTTTCAATACTGAGAGGATGGCTGAAAGAAGACAGAAGGGATGTATCTGATCCTAATCTTTTGGGTCTGAGAATTGTGTGGAAACCTGCCTCATTTATAGAAATAGGTGGAACAAAAACTACGATGTTTGGTGGAGAAGGAAGACCTTCATATAAATTAAAAGATTACTGGGAACTTATAAGCTCCTCTAAAGATAACGTTTCTGGTAAATATGATAATGACTCATACGCAGCTTATGATATTTCTGTATATATACCAACAGATTATTTTGATATTTTCAAGATATACTATCAGGAAGCTGGTTCTGATGTTAATGCGATCTGGCAGGAAGAAGACAGTTCTGAGCTAAAAGACGGGTTCCCTTTTATCTTTACCCTTTTAAAACCTGCGTATCAGTTTGGATTATTGTTGTCCAAAGGAAAAAATATTTTTAGAATTGAGTATGCTTCCACTGCAGATGTATTTTTTGTCCACCACTGGTACCCATATGAAGGATATACTTATAAAGGTTTCTCATTGGGATATCCTTACGGGAGAAATATCAGGTCAGTCCTTATAAAATTTGTACATTATTTAAGTGATACAAATTGGATTGATTTTAAAGCTGGATGGTATACTCAACCTGCAGATGAAAATCAAAAAGAAAAAAGATATTATCTTTCTATGGAATATACACATTTTGTTTATAACAAAATAGAAATAAAACCTTTTCTTAGGATAGATTATATAAAAGATTACGATGAAGATAGACTTCCTACGCAGTTTAGCATTACAAACAAAACAAAACTTTTTACGACAACAGGTCTGTCAATTTCTTTAAGATTTTAAGAGATTTACGAGGTAGGGATGGAAGAAAAAAATAAAGCTGTTCGAGAAAATATAGATATTTATGAAGAAGATGAGATAGATCTTTATGAACTGTGGCTTACTTTAAAGAAAAGGAAAAAGGTTATAATAGGTCTATTTCTTGTTATCACCTTTTCTACGGCTTTAATCAGTTTATTGATGACTCCTGTTTACAGATCTGAAGCTTCCGTAATTCCTGTTTCTGCTTCTTCTTCTCCATTAGGAGAGTTGGCTGGTCTGGCAGCTATGGCTGGATTTTCTGTAGGAGGTGAAACAGACACAGCTAAGATTAAAGCTGTTTTAAAAAGCAGGACTATAAAGGAAGAGGTTATAAAAGATTTAAATCTGATTCCTGTATTGCTTGAGGATGATATTCCTGAAGACAGAGATCCTATGAATGTTGCTGTTGAGACTTTGGATGAAATGGTTTCTATAAGTGAAGATAAAAAAACAGGTGTAATAACTATATCAGTAGATTATAAAGATCCAGAAATCGCAAAGAAAATTGGAGGAGTGTTTATTGAAAAACTTCAAAAAATAATGAATGAAAAAGCTTTAACACTTGCTAAAGTTAACAGGATTTTTCTTGAAAAACAGCTGAAAGAAGAAGAAAAAAGACTTAAAGATTTACAGAAAAAATTAGCAGACTTTCAGAAAAAAACCAAAATAATACAGCCATCAGAACAGCTTGCAGGTATAATGGAGCTGTATTCAGATCTTATTTCTAAAAAGATTGAACTTACAGTGAGACTTAGAAGTATGGAATCTGCTTTTTCAGTTGACAATCCGCAAATTAAGGCTGTGAAAGAACAGCTTCAGGCT
>CAZHWB010000127.1:0-15325 GCA_964536105.1 uncultured Aquificales bacterium
AAGAGAAGTAATCTTCTCTTTTCCCCTTTCTATCTTCCCCATCTACCCTTCCAATTTTTCTTGTCTTGGTAGTCTAAAAGCAATAATATATTTCCCATAAATCAAAAAAAACGGCTGGGCAGAACTATGAATAAAAGCTGTGGTTGTAAAAGCAAATTTAATGCAGTTTTTATGAAAAATCTTGAATGGTACCTACACCACGTTTATGGGGACTACAAAAGGGAGCTTTTTTCCAGGCTGGGAAAAAATGTTCTTGAAATTGGGGCAGGAACAGGAACAAATCTCCCATTTTACAAAGAAGGAACAAATCTTACTGTTGTAGAACCAAGTAAGGATATGCTTTCATTTTTCCTTAAAAAAGCAGAAAAGTATCCTTTGAATATACGTATAAAGGAAGGATTTGCTGAAAGTCTCCCGTTTAGAGACGGTAGTTTTGATAGTGTGGTTTCTACTCTTGTTTTATGCAGTGTAAATTCACCTGTTAGGGTTGTGGAAGAGATAAGGAGGGTTTTAAAACCAGGGGGAACATTTATTTTTATTGAGCATATTAAAGCCCCTAAAGACGGTATTATTTCAAAAACCCAGGATATCCTTTATAGGGGATGGAAGTGGCTTTTTGAAGGTTGTGATTTAAAAAGGGAAACAGGAAAACTTATAAAGGCTTTTTTCCCTGACGCCCAGATAAAAACAGTCCGTTTTAACAGCCCATTTATTCCTGTAAACTATCATATAATAGGGTATGCAACAAAAGAGGATTGAAAGGGTTTACAAAGATGTTGAGTATCTAACAGGTATAAGGCCTTTTAGAAATTATCAAAACCCATCTTCCTTAGAAAAAACAGCAAAATATATAGAGGGTGTTTTTAGGGAACACTCGGAATTTGTTAGTATACAGAGCTTTTCCGTTGGTAATCAGATTTTTAAAAATATAATAGCCTCTTTTAATGTAGAGGAAAAAGAGAGGATTATTATAGGTGCCCATTATGATGTTGCAGGGGATACCCCTGGGGCAGATGACAACGCAAGTGGTGTTGCAGGGCTTTTAGAAATAGCCAGACTTTTAGATGAAGAAAATCCAGATTTGAAATACAGGGTTGATCTTGTGGCATATCCAAATGAAGAGCCTCCTTTTTTCGGAACTAAAGATATGGGAAGCTATGTTCATGCTTCTTCCCTTTACAGGGATAAAGTTCCAGTTAAGATTATGATATGTCTTGAAATGATAGGGTACTTTACAGACAAAGAAAGCTCCCAGTCCTTTCCATTTCCCTTTATGAAGTATATCTATCCAACAACAGGAAATTTTATAGGTGTAGTTGGAAAGTTAGGACAGAAGGGGATTACCCTAAAGGTAAGGGATATAATGAGAAAATATTCAGATATACCTGTTTTTTCAATAAATGCCCCTTCTTTTATTCCAGGGGTGGATTATTCAGACCACAGGAACTACTGGCATTTTGGATATAAAGCGGTGATGATAACGGACACAGCTTTTTACAGAAATCCCCATTATCATAGAAGATCAGATACAATAGGGACGCTGGATTTTGAAAGGCTTTATCAGGTTATAAAAGGGGTTTATAACGTCTGCCTGCATATATAATAATAAAAAAAATTTCTGGAGAAAAAAGGTGGACGGCAGATTTTTATTTTTGCCTTTTGGTTTTTGGGTTTTTGTTATCGGTATCATAACCTTTTATCTTTTGTACAGACTTGTAAGGATATTTTTTTACAGGAAAACTACAGGTACTATAGTTAAATCCCAGGTTAAAAAGGTTGAAAATCAGATAAGTTATGAGGCTTACTATCCCCTTGTTGAATACGAGTATCAGGTAAACGGTAAAACCTACCGTTCAAACAGGATATTCTTAACAAACCTTGAGTCAGACTACAACACAATAAAAAAGATAGTTGATAAGTATCCAGAAGGAAAAAAGATTGATATATACTACAATCCTTTCAAACCTGAAGACAGCCTTCTTAAAAGGAACTACCATACAGGGATGTTTATTCAGACACTTGTTTTTTTTGGCATGCTTTCCGTTTTTATATACACCCTTTATATTGAGCTTATAAATCCAGATGCCGACTTAACCGACCTTGCTATGACTGTAAAATCATGGCTCCACAAAATCATATATGGAGAGGAATAGATGGAAGTAAATCCTATTCTTCTTGAGGTTTTCAAAAACAGATTTTCTTCAATAGCTGAAGAAATGGGGGCAATTCTCCAGAGGACGGGATTTTCAGCTAATATAAAGGAAAGAAAGGATTTTTCCTGTGCAGTTTTTGATGGGAACGGTGATATGATTGCCCAGGCTGCCCACATTCCTGTTCATCTTGGTTCAATGCCTATGTCTGTAAAATCTGCTATCCAATCCCTCCCTATGGAAGAGGGGGATATGGTTATCTTAAATGATCCATATAAAGGGGGAACACATCTTCCGGATATTACGGTGATAGCTCCAGTTTTTATAGATAAAGAAGAACCATCTTTTTACGTTGCAAACAGAGCCCATCATGCTGATGTTGGGGGGATATCTCCAGGTTCAATGCCTCTATCAAACAGCATATTTCAGGAAGGTATAAATATACCTCCTATTAAACTGGTAAAAAGGGGGAAGATAGATACAGAGATATTATCTTTTATAAAAAATAACGTCAGGACGCCAGATGAAAGGGAAGGGGATTTTAAAGCCCAGATTTCAGCAAATTTAACAGGGATAAAGAGACTAAAGGAACTTTGCGCCAAGTATGGTATAGAAAAAGTATCTTTCTACGGTAAGGAACTTTTAGCCTATTCAGAGAAGGTTATGAGGCGGATTATAAGAGATATCCCTGATGGTATTTATGAAGGGGAGGATTTTATTGAAGATGATGGTTTAGGGAATAAAGATATAAAGATAAACGTTTTAATACATATAAATGAAGATCAGTGCATCCTTGATTTTTCCAAAAGTGATAAGCAGGTGGAAGGAAGTTTAAATGCTGTTTATTCTATTACAGCCTCATCTGTTTATTATGTTTTTAGATCACTGGCAGAAAAGGAAATTCCCACAAACGCAGGCTGTTTTAGACCTATAAAAATCAAAACTAAAAAAGGGACTATCGTTGATGCAGTTTTTCCTGCTCCAGTTTCAGCAGGGAATGTTGAGACATCCCAGAGGATTGTTGATGTTGTCTTAAAAGCCCTTTCTAAGGCTGTTCCTGATAAAGTACCGGCTGCTTCCCAGGGAACAATGAATAATATAACTGTAGGTGGTGTTAATCCAGAAACAGGGGAATATTTTACGTACTATGAAACAATAGGGGGAGGAACAGGAGCTACAGCTTATTCTGATGGGGAAAGCGGCATCCAGTCCCATATGACAAATACCCTCAATACACCTGTAGAAGCCCTTGAGTTTCAATATCCAATAATGGTAACAAAGTATAAAATAAGGGAAAACTCAGGTGGAGAAGGGTTAAACAGAGGGGGAGATGGAATTATCAGGGAGTACTTATTTTTAACAGATGTAGAGGTAAATATCATTTCTGAAAGAAGAAAAATTCCCCCGTATGGTTTGTTTGGTGGAGAACCTGGGGAAACAGGTCAAAATATACACATAACAGCAGAAGGGGAAAAAATTCTCCCTGGAAAAGTCTCTGTAAAAGTAAAGAAAGGGGAAAGGATAAGGATAGAAACGCCAGGGGGAGGAGGTTACGGGAGTATAGAAAAGGTGTAGAGGCCCTAAGCCTCTATATTTCTTTTATATATACAAAATAAAGTTCAAAAGATTTGCTAAATGAAGACATTATTTCTCCAATTTTAAAATTACAATTTTTCTTTTCATAAGAAAAATTGATCAAGTTTATTTTAAAATAAATATAAATTTAGTTAATATTTCCTTACTTTGAGGAGAGAATGGAAAAGGTTATCTGCATATATCACGGCAACTGTACAGACGGGACAACCGCAGCTGCGGTACTTTTAACTAAATTTCCAGACTGTATACTGTTTCCATTTGAGCATGGGTACAAACCTGAAGATCTTCAGGAAGTGATAGATAAAATAGACAAGGATACAACAGTATACATTGTGGATTTCTCTTTAAAGGAGGAGGATTTAAAAACTGTTCTTTCAATCGCTAAGGAGGTCGTTATAATAGACCATCATATAGGGGTTAAAGAAACATTAGAAAGACTTGCAAAGGAGTATAAAAATCTGAAATACGTATTTGATAACCACAGGTCAGGTGCTTCCCTTACCTGGATATACTTTTATGGAGACAAAAATATTCCCGATCTTATAAAGTACGTTGAGGATAAGGATATCTGGACGTGGAAATACGGAGAAACAACAAAATATATAAATACATATCTCATTTTGTTAACAAATCAGCCGGATAAGATAAAAGAGCTTTTTAATAAAGATATTTCAGATATCATTGAAAAGGGTAAGCTGTTAGCCCAGTATACAGACTATCTTATTAACAGGTTTATAGAAAAGGCTAAAGAAACAAAACTTAAAATAGGGGAATATCTGGTAAGGGGTTTTAACACTAATCTGTTTCAGTCAGAAATAGGAAATATCCTTTCTACAAAATTTAATGAAGCTGTGGTTTTGTTTAATGTAAGTGGGGATAAGGTGAAATTCAGTTTTAGAAGCTGTGAAGGACAGAAACCAACAGCCTTAGATCTGGCTCTTATATTAGGAGGAGGAGGACATAGGCACGCGGCTGGGGCAGTAGTTCCATTGAAAGAATTTTGCAATATGATTGTACTGGAGGAAGAGCAATGATAACAGAAGAGTTTGATACATTACCAACAAGGGAAAAGATTATCAGGATTGGTGCTGAAATTATAGTTAAAGAAGGATTAAAGAAGTTCACAGCAAAAAATATAGCCGATAGGCTCGGAATTACTGACGCGGCGATTTTTAAGCATTTTAAGTCCATGGATGATATCATCCTGGAGATTATAAACAGATATGTGTCCAAATGTTCAAAAAGTGCAGATGAAGCCCTGAGAAAAGGTAAAAATGCAAAGGAAATTCTTGAAATCCTTTTAAGGGAACATATAAAAGTTCTTGAAGAAACAAAGGGGGCTGTTCCTATACTGTGTTTTGAGCTTTCAAGATCTGATGATAAACAGTTTGCAGCTATATTAAAACAGTTTGTTGAAAGTTATAAGGAAAAAATATCTAAAATTATAAGGGAAGGTCAGGAAAAGGGCTGTGTAAGACCTGATCTTGATCCTGAAGATACATCTCTTTTCTTTATAGGTTCTATCCAGGCTAAGGTTTTTGCTTATACTATTCTTGAAAAAGAAGGTCCAATTATAGAAAATCCAGATGCTTTTATAGAGCAGATATTCTACGGAATTATTATAGACAGGGGATAGGAAGCAAAAAGGCTTCCTTATCCCATATTTGAAAGCTTTTTAAACACTTCTAAGACAGCACAAAAATCCTTGTCTGACAGATCGTGTGCTTTGGCTGTGTTAAATAACTCCCTTGTTGCTGAGGATAAAAACACTGGATACCTGTTTTTCTGGGCTATATCAAGGGCGTAGGTTAAGTCCTTATGGATTAATGATACAGAAAAATGGGTAGAGTAATCCTCCTTTAAAAGTTTTTCTTTTTTTGCGTTTAAAACAAGGGACTGGCCAGCTCCGTTTGAAAGAACGTCCAGTGCGAGTTTTGGGTCTATACCTACTTTTTTTGCAAAGGCGTAAGCCTCAGCTAAAACAGCCATAAATGAGCCTAAAACTGTATTGTTGATAAGCTTCATCGTTGAGGCTACACCGTAATTTCCCATATAGAAGATAGCTTTTCCCAGAACCTGAAATATATCAAGATGTTTTTCATAAATCTCCTCATCACCACTTACAACTATTGTAAGCTCTCCCTTCTCTGCAGGGATAACACTTCCTAAAACAGGTGCTTCTAAAAAGTTTCCACCTCTTTTAATCACTTCTTCAGCAACCCATTTTGCCGTATCAGGGTGAATAGTAGTCATATCAATAAATGTTTTGTTTTCAATATTTATTCCAGTTTCAAATATAAGGGAATAAACCTCCTTCACAGATTCAGAACCAAAAAGCATTGTAATAATAATATCCTTTTCTTTTAACAGATCTTCTATCTTTTCCTTGTAAGGAAGTCCGCTTTTCTCAGCCTTTTCAATGGTTCTATTCCACACATGGATATCATAACCGGCATTCTTTAAGTTCCTTGCCATAGGAATTCCCATATGACCTAAACCTATCCACCCTATCTTTTTCATATTAAAGCCTCCTTTAAACGCCATCTTTAACAAGTTTATATATAAAACTATCAACAACAGCCTGCCAGGATGCTTCTATTACGTTGTCAGAAACCCCAACAGTTCCCCATTTTTTATCCCTGTCTTTACTTTCCACAAGAACCCTTATTTTGGCTGCTGTTCCGGCACTTTCATTAACTATTCTTACTTTATAATCAATAAGTTCCACTTCAGCTAAAGATGGATATATTTCTACAAGCGCTTTTTTTAAAGCCCTGTCAAGGGCATTCACAGGACCGTAACCTAATGATGCTGTGTGTTCATAATGGTTGTCTATTTTTATTCTTACAGTTGCTTCAGAAACAGGCTCCCTGTCGGTGTACCTTCTTGCTATAAGGACTCTGTAAGCGTCTAAATCAAAGTACTTTTTCAGTAATCCAAGATGTTTTCTTATGAGGAGTTCCAGGGAAGCTTCTGCAGCCTCAAAATGGTATCCTATGCTTTCAAGTCTTTTTATCTCCTGAACAAGCTCTGTTATCCTTGGGTCTTTTTCATCTATCTCTATACCTAACTCTTTTGCTTTGTATATGATGTTTGATTTTCCTGCTAAATCTGAAACAAGTATTTTCCTTCTGTTTCCTACATCTTCAGGGTTGATATGCTCATATAGTTTTGGATTTTTAAGCACAGCAGAAGCGTGGACGCCACCTTTATGGGCAAAGGCACTGTCCCCTACGTAAGGCATATTTTTAGGAACAGGAAGGTTCACAATATCAGCAACAAAATTGGAAATTTCCTTTAGCCTTTTTATGTTTTCCTTTGGAACTGTTTCATATCCAAGCTTTAAGGTTAGATTTGGGATAATTGAACACAGGTTTGCATTTCCACACCTTTCCCCAAAACCGTTTATTGTTCCGTGAACCTGAACAGCCCCATTTAAAACAGCAACAATAGAGTTCCAGACAGCTGTATCACTGTCATTATGGGCATGGATACCAAGCTTAGAGTTTATACCCCTTTCCTTTATCTCTTTTATTATCTTTTCTATCTCATTTGGAAGGGTTCCTCCATTTGTATCTGCAAGAACAAGAAAGTCAGCCCCAGCTTCCTGGGCAGCCTTTAATACAGCGTAAGCGTAGTCTGGATTAGATTTATAGCCGTCAAAAAAGTGTTCCCCAATAAACACAACTTCATCGGTATTTTTCTTTAAAAACTGGACAGTATCAAAAACCATCTCAAGATTTTTATCCAGTGTTGTTTTTAATGCCTGGGTTACGTGCAGGTCCCAGGATTTCCCAAATATTGTTATTACTGGAGTTTCCGCTTTAACAAGGTTCTGCACAAGGGGATCTTCTTCCACCTCAAGGTAAGCCCTCCTTGTGGAACCAAAGGCTGCAATTTTTGCGTTTTTTAAAGGCAGTTTTTTTACTTCTTTAAAGTACTCATCATCTTTTGGGTTTGAACCAGGCCATCCTCCCTCTATATAGTGGATACCAAAATCATCAAGCTTTTCTGTTATCCTTAATTTATCCTCAACAGAAACACTAACCCCTTCAGCCTGGGTTCCATCTCTTAAGGTGGTATCGTATATAAAAACCTTTTTTTCCATTTTCTGCTCCTGACTTAAAATAGTTAAATTATTATATAGACTTTGTTTTAAATATCTGTATGATTTTTTCAGGAAGAATCTCCCTGTTTGTGTAAGAAACTTCTATCAGTAATATATCTTTTCTTTCCTTCAGCTCCTTCACAAAAGGGTGGACATTCTTTAAAGGAACAGTAGCAAGAATCTGGTCTTTTTCAGAAAAAATTTTTTTCACAAGAACAAGAAATTTATCAGAAAGAAGTTCCATCTTTCCAATTTCATCAATAACAACAATTTTATTATCCTTTAGCGCTTTTTCAAGAACAGGGATAACAACTTTTTCAAAAGCTTCTACATCAACCCCGTAGGAACCAACTGTGTATTTTTTATCAAAAAAGTATTTACTTGCTAAAACAGCTTCCCTTCCGTCAGTAGTTTTTACTTTAAAGCCAATCCTTTTTCCCTTTTTATCCCTGAAATCCTCTGTCCAGAAGCCTACAACATCTTCTTTAAGCTTTGAAATAACCTTTTTAACTACGGTGGTTTTTCCTATCCCAGGTTTTCCTGTTAAGAGGATTTTCATCTACATCCTCAGATATAAGCCGGTGATGAGTATATATATAAAGATAAATAAAAATCCAGAAATAATACCACTTCTTATAAAGGCTAAAAGTAAACCTTCCTTAGAAAATACATGAAAGAAAATCCCTAAAACTGCAGTTTGAAATAAAAAAGAGACAAGAATTTTTAAGGAGATGTCGTATCCGTAATCAAGGGAATAAAAAACTGTATCCTTTATATGAAATAACTTAAAAATATAATCCACAATTCCATATACAAAAAGCCACAGGAAAAAAACAGGAAGGAATAAGGAAGCCTTTTTAAAGTAAAAGCCTTTACTCGTTTTCTTCTTCAAGTTCTTTACATTTTATACAGAGCTTTGCAATAGGCCTTGCCTTTAATCTTTCGTACGGGATTTCAGCACCGCACATTTCGCAGATACCATAAGTCCCGTACTCTATTTTCCTGAGGGTTATTTCTATCCTTTTTAAAACCTTCCTGTCCCTATCAAGGTTTCTGAGCATCACAAGTCTTCCGGCTTCTGCATCGGCCCTGTCTATTTCATCCCCTCCTTCGTATGATAAAGGCTCCCCCATAGATTCCTGGGACTCTTTAAGTAGCTGTTCCTTCCATTCTAAAAGCATTTTCTTAAGTTCTTCTATCTGTTCTTTTGTTAAATGTTCCATTTTTTTCTCCTAAATGCCCCCAAGAGGATATTAATATAAATTTAATTGTCTGTTATTAATTTTCTACATAAGACCGTAAAATTTCATTTCTTCAACCAACTTATCCACCTCTATCTGTCCTGGAGCAAAAGACCTGCCAATAAATGTATAGGTTATAAGTGAGCCGAAAAAGAACCCTGCAACTCTGGTTATCTTACCTGTTTCTCCCATTCCAATGGCAACAATATTTTTATCTCTGTTTTTATGGGATACTGACAAAATTCTTCCTACATCCTCAACAGAATTTGTCCTAAAGGCATATTTTATGATATCTGCCCCTAGAGAACTTGATCTGTCTATTATCTCCTGGATTTCTTCTTCCGAAGGGGTTTTTTCAAAATCGTGGTATGATACCAGGGAGAGTTTACCGTTTTCCTTTGCAAGTTTTACAACATCTTTATTTATTTTTTGTGATGTAAGTTCTATATCAAGAATATCAGCCAGTTTCACAACCTCTGAGAAAATATTTAACCTCTTTTCATCTGGAAGGTCTGCTCCCCCTTCTTCCTTTGACCTTACAGTAGCAAGAAGATAAAATCCACTTTCTTTTACAAGTCTGGCTAAATCCAAAATGTAGGAGATATCAAAGGAGGAAAACTGGTCAATCCTCAGTTCTATAATATCAATAGGTTTGTCCTTTGCTATTTTTAGTTTTTCTTTTAAATCAGTATCATCTAAAGGCAGTGCAATAAGGGGTCTTTTTTTATCTAAAATCATTTTCTATTCCCTCATATAAGTGTTCTCTGGACAATTTTTTTAAGTTCTTGGTATATATCCTTTCCCCCTGCAATAACATTCCCATCAAGTTTATCTTCTCCGTGGAAATTTGAAAATATTCCACCTGCCTCCTTTACAAGTAAAGCCCCTGCTGCAATATCCCATATAGAAAGCTTCATCTCAAAAAATCCATCAAATATGCCTTCAGCAGTCATAGCAAGATCAACCGCCGCAGCCCCTGGCCTTCTCACTGCTGAAAAGGTTATCATTGCTTCTCTAAAAGCCTTTAAGTATGTATCTATCTCCTCAACATACCTGAAGGGAAACCCAGTTGCTATTATCGCCATCTCTTTAGGTCTGTTTGAGACGTGGATTTTTTCCCCGTTTAAATAAGCCCCCAGGCCTTTTCCAGCCCAGTAAAGTTTATCTAACATAGGGATATAAACCGCACCGGCGATTATATCGCTGTCTTTTTGAAGGGCTACAGAAACGGCGTATATCTCAAACCCGTTTATATAGTTTTTTGTCCCATCTAACGGATCAACTATCCACAGGTATTTACTGTTTTTATTTCCTATTACCCCTTCTTCTTCCCCTAAAAAGGCGTGGTCTGGATAAACAGACAAAATAAAGTTCCTTATCCTCTCCTCAGATTTTTTATCTACGTATGTAACAAAATCTTTCCTTGCTTTGTATTCTACATCTTCCCTTTTGATTTTCTTAAAATTTTCCTTAAGTATAGAACCGCCTAAAACGGCGGCTTCCTTTGCTGTTTGAATAAAACCATCTATGTCCATCTTGTCTCCTTATTCTCCTTTTGTTATTGCTTCTAAACAAGGAAGTTGTTTACCCTCTAAAAGTTCTAAAAATGCTCCTCCTCCTGTGGATATGTAGCTTATCTTATCAACAACCCCTGCTTTGTGTATCGCGTAATCTGTGTCTCCTCCCCCTGCAATTGATAGGGCAGGACTTTCAGCTATTGCATGGGCAAGTTCAAATGTTCCCATTTTAAACTTATCTATCTCAAAAACCCCCATAGGACCGTTCCATACTATAGTCTGGGCATCTTTGATTATCTCTTTTATGAGAACTACTGAAGCGTGTCCTATATCAAGTCCCATCCATCCCTGGGGAATTTCCTGCCAGGGGACTTCAAGAACTGGAGTCTGTTCAGATATAGCCTGTCCACACACAAAATCAACAGGAAGATAAAACTTCACCCCTCTTTTTTTAGCTTCTTCTAAAACATGGACAGCCTCACCAAACATATCTTCCTCAACAAGGGAAGAACCAACGTTGTACCCCAGGGCTTTTATAAAAGTAAATGCCATAGCCCCACCGATAAAAATCTTATCCACTTTATCAAGTAGATGTTTTATAACACCTAATTTGGAGGAAACCTTTGCCCCTCCTATAAATGCAACTACAGGCCTCTGGGGATTTACAAGGGCTTTTTCAAAGTATTTAAGTTCCCTTTCAAGTAAAAATCCCATAACAACAGGCTGGACATAGTCCTTTATTCCATACATGGAGGCGTGTTTTCTGTGGCATGTTCCAAATGCATCTATTACATATATTTCAGCTAATTTTGCAAGGGATTTTGCAAATTCTGGATCATTTTTTTCTTCACCAGGGTGAAATCTTAAGTTTTCAAGGAGGATAATATCCCCTTCCTTCATTGAAAAAACAGCCTCTTCCACAGAAGAACCTATACAGTCTGGCAAAAACTTAACTTCCCTGTCTAAAAGCCTTTCAAGTCTCTTTGCCACAGGATACAGGGAATATTTTGGATCCCTTTTTCCTTTTGGTCTTCCAAGATGTGAGGCCAGAATGATTTTTGCATTTCTGTCTAATAGGTAGTTTATTGTGGGGATAGTTTCTCTGATCCTTACATCATCAACAATGTTTCCATGTTCGTCCAGGGGAACATTGTAATCTGTTCTGACAAAAACCCTTTTCCCTGATACATCAACATCTTCAAGAGTCATATACCCGTTAAACATGGCGTCTCCTTTTTGTTTATGTAAACAAAAAAATTATAACAAAGGAGATTATCCTTTATATATTATTTATCTAAGATAAATTTTTAGGGGTAAAAAAATGAAAAAGATTTTATCACCTGCAAAGGTGAATTTAGGTTTATGGGTTTTGGAAAAAAGACCAGACGGCTACCACGAGATATTAACATACTTCCATACAGTAGCTCTGGCTGATTATATAACCATATCAAAGGCCCCCAGGCTTTCTGTAGAAACATCAAATCCACAGGTTCCAGAAAATGAGCAAAATATCGTTTATAAAGCCTTAAAAACCTTTGAGGAATGGACAGGGATAGAGCCCCTTTACAGGATTTATATAGAGAAAAATATCCCTGTAGGGGCTGGGCTTGGTGGAGGCAGTTCCAACGCTGCAGTTGTTTTAAAGGAAGTAAACAAAATGGAAGGAAATCCCCTTTCCCAGGAAGAACTTTTTAAACTTGCTTCAACAGTAGGGGCAGATGTTCCTTTCTTCTTAAAAGGTGGATTTGCAAAGGCTGAGGGGATAGGGGAAAGGTTAACATTTTTTGATAAATCTTTTAAAGATGAAATATTTATTATTTTTCCGGGGGTTTCTATCCCTACAAAGGATATATACATGTCTGTAACTGAAAAAAACTTGACAAAAAAAGAGGAAATTCCTATAATAGATAGCCTGTTAGGGGATTTTGATACGTTCCTTAACAATGTTAAGAATACGTTAGGTGAGATAGCCCAGGAGAAATTCCCTGTTGTAAGGGAGGTTGTAAATACGTTAGAATATCTAGGATACAGGGCATTTGTAAGTGGTAGCGGAAGTGGAGTATTTGCTCCTGGGAGACCATCAGAGCAGTTAAAAATTATTTGTAAAACAAAAGGCTGGAAGCTTATAGAAACAGCTCTTAAATAAAGGACACTGGGGAGTAGTTCAGCTGGCAGAACACCGGATTTTGGATCCGGGTGTCGCAGGTTCGAGTCCTGCCTCCCCAGCTATTTTCATTTATAACCATTTTTCCAAAAAATCAGGCTGGAGGATATATTTTTGAGTAAGCATTTAAAGCTTATTACAGGAAATGCTAATCCTGAGTTTGCCCAGAAGATAGCCGAATATCTTCATACACCCCTCGTTGATACCCTTGTAACGAGATTTTCAGATGGAGAAATAAGAGTCCAGATAAAGGAAAATGTTAGAGGGGCTGATGTTTTTGTAATCCAGCCGTTATCCTATCCAGCTAACGATAATATAATGGAACTTCTTTTAATCTTAGATGCTTTAAAAAGATCGTCTACCCATAGAATAACAGCTGTTATCCCTTACTTTGCTTATGCAAGGCAGGATAGAAAGGACAGGCCCAGGGTTCCCATTTCTGCAAAGCTGTTGGCAGATATAATACAGAAGGCAGGGGCCCAGAGGGTTTTAACAGTTGACCTTCATTCAGCCCAGATCCAGGGATTTTTTGACTGTCCTGTTGATAACCTGTATGCTTTACCTGTTATTCTGGATTACCTCCAGCAGAAAAATATACCTAATATGGTTGTTGTTTCCCCAGATGCAGGGGGTGTTGAAAGGGCAAGAATGCTTGCAAATAGACTTGGAGCAAGCCTTGCTATTATCTATAAAAAAAGACCAGCCCCGAATGTTGTTGAAACCCTTGATGTTATAGGGGATATAGAAGGAAAAAATGCTATTATCATAGATGACATTATAGATACTGCAGGAACCATTGTTGCTGCAGCTAACATGCTAAAGGAAAAAGGTGCTGCCTCTGTTATTGCAGCATGTACCCATCCTGTATTTTCAGGGCCAGCTGTTGAAAGACTTAAAAACTCTGAAATAGAAGAGGTTATTGTAACAGATACAATACCTACAGGGGGAAAAGAGTTTGATAAGCTAACTGTTTTATCAGTTGCGGAACTGGTAGGGGAAGCAATTAAAAGAATTAATATAGAAAGTTCAGTAAGCTCATTGTTTGTTTAAGGAGGTATGAAGAAAAAATGATACAGAGAATAGAATGGAAAGCTATTCAAAGGACACCTGGAAAGAAAAGTGAAGTAAAGGCTTTTAGAAAAAAAGGGTATATTCCTTTTGAAGTTTATGGAAAGGGAAGAGAAAATGCCCATGGTTATATCTACTGGAAGGATTTAGCAAACAGGCCTAAAGGGATGTTCCTGATAGACCTTCATATTGAAGGGGAAGAAGAACCTAGGGTTTGTATTCTAAAGGATATCCAGTATAACTACCTTGGAGATACCCCTATCCATATAGACCTTTACGAAGTTACTTTTGGTGTTGAACTTGATGTTGATGTTCCTGTTGAGCTTGTAGGAACACCAAAAGGATTGGAATATGGAGGAGTTTTAGAACAGCACCTTCATACTATAACAATCAGAACAGTTCCTAGAAAAATACCAGAAAGAATAGAAGTAGATGTTTCAAACCTGGATGTAGGTGATGTTCTCCACGTTAGAGACATAACTCCTCCAGAGGGAGTTAGAATAATGGAAGACCCTGAAGAGGTTGTGGCTGTTGTTATTGAACCAGAGGTTCAACCTATAGAGGAAGAGGAAGTTCCTGAGGAAGGAGTAGAAGAAAAAACTGAATAATGATAAAAGCAGTTATTGGATTAGGAAATCCTGGAAAACAGTACGAGAAAACCCGCCACAACATCGGCTTTATGGTGGTTGATGTTGTGGCTTCTTTATTAAAATGTCCCAGAAAGAAAAAAGAGTGCTGTTTCTCCCATATTATTGAGTGTCCAGATCATGATGTTATCCTTGTAAAACCCCAGACCTACATGAATAACAGCGGAATAGCTGTTAGAAATCTCCTTGATGATTACAATCTAAAACCTGATGAAATCCTTGTTATATACGACGATTTGGATCTACCTTTAGGGGCAATCAGATTAAGGAAAAAAGGTTCCAGTGGAGGACACAGGGGGATTAAATCAATTATAGAAAATATAAAAACTGAAGACTTCCCCCGTTTAAAGATAGGAATAGGCAGACCAGAGAGAAAAGAACAGGTAGCTGATTATGTTCTTTCTCCCTTTGGGAAGGAAGAAGAGCTTTTAGCTGAGAAGGTCATCGGGGAAGCCTCCCAGTGTGTTTTAAATGTGTTAAAATATGGTGTTGATAAATCTATGAATTTTTGTAACAAGAAAATAGCATAAAAATCCTTGCTTTTCCCTTTTCAGGGAAAGGCTGATTTTATAAAATCATCCAGAAGGAGGTAGATTAGATGCGTTATTATGAGCTTGTTTTTGTTTTGAAGCCGACGTTAACAGAAGAAGAAATGGCTTCAAAGGTTGAGCAGATTAAAAATCTCATCACATCAAATGGTGGTGAAATTTACAATGAGGAAAAATGGGGAAGAAGAACTTTAGCCTATCCCATTCAAAACTTTAACAACGGTTATTATTTCATCTTCAACTTTAAAACTGAAAACTCAGAACTTCCAGGAAAATTAGAATACAA
>CAZHWB010000128.1:0-26303 GCA_964536105.1 uncultured Aquificales bacterium
ATTTAAAAACTCTTTTAAAACATGTATATACCTTTTTCTGCTTTCAAAATCTCCAAGGGTATTTATTTCAAGCCTTACCTTTATAACTAAACTATCCAATATATCCTTAACCATCTTTATTAATTCTGCATCAGCTAAAGGTGTTTCAACCCCAAATATTTCAGCTCCTATCTGATGGAACTGTCTGTATCTTCCAGCCTGGGGCCTTTCGTATCTAAACATTGCCCCTTCATAAAAAAGCTTCTGATAACCTCCTTTAGCATAAAGCCTCTCCTCTATATAAGCTCTAACTGCAGAAGCCGTTCCTTCAGGCCTTAAGGCTACCTTTCTACCTCCCTTATCCTCAAATACATACATCTCCTTTTGAACAATATCTGTTTCCTCACCTACAGAGCGGACAAAAAGGGATACATCCTCAACATAAGGAAGTATAATTTCCTGAAAATTGTACCTTTCAAATATTTTCCTTGCCGTATCTACAACAAATCTGTATTTTTTTGCATCTTCTCCGTAAATGTCCTGAAATCCCCTAACCTTCTTTATTTCTGACAAACTTACTCCTCCTTCCAGCTTTCTTCTCCTGTTTTAAAAACCTCTTTCTTCCAGATTGGAGCCCTTGCTTTTGTTTCATCAACAATGTATCTACAAGCCTCAAAAGCCTCCTGTCTATGTCCAGCCCACACAGCTACAAGAAAAGAAGGAACCAAAACAGGAACTACGCCGGTTTTATGATGAACAACAGCATGTTTTATTCCAAATTTCTCCTTAGCTTCCTGAATTATTTCATTTATAACTTTTTCTGCCATAGATATGTAAGCCTCATAATGAAGCTCCTTTATATCGCCATCTTCTGGAGCTGAACGGGGAATACCCAGAAATATATCTACAGCACCACAGGTTTCATCTTTATAACTATTTAAAATTTCATTAATATCAAACCAGTTTTCTCCTATATATACTTGAGGAATGCCCATACTGAACCTCCAGATAAAATATACAAAAAGAATTATATAAAAAATCAGAACATATTGATATTAGTTATTTAAAAATCCCTGTTGGTACCCTTTTTAACTGGGAAACATCCTTAAGATACACATACATATAAGCTTTTATAAAGCCCTTTTTCATATAAACCTTTTCACAAATCCTTTTATAAAGAAAACCCTCTTCTTCAACACCGTCTAAAATATCAAGGGTTTCCTGGCAAACTTCATATACTTCCCCATAAACCCTTCCCCTCCCCTTCACTACAGCAGGATACCAATCAACAATATACATATCATATCCATTCACATAACCATAGCCTATAAATTTTGCATTTTTTAAGTAAAAATGCAGTTTGTATCCCTTTTTCAGTGTTCCGTAAACAAAAACATTAAATTTCATATTTTTCTGCTTTCCTTTGGCAATTTATGTTTTTCCCTTTTATGTAAAAATGTTATATGCACTGGATGGTAAGTTTTGAGATTTATTTTTTCTTTTATCTCCTGTTCCTCCTTTTCCTCTTCTTTCCACGGTTTCTCTGTAAGCACCGTCAAATTTATATGTCCTGATTTACTTTTATCCTTTACAGCTATATTTCCTGTAAGATAAACCTCTGCATCTTCAAATCTTTCTTTTACAGCTTTTAAAAGATCTGGAAGAAGCTTTTCATAATTTTGCACTATCTCCTCCCCTTCTTTTAACCTCCAGTCTATATACTCCTTCAATCTTATTTTTGTAAAAAATCTGTACCCTACTTCAAATAAAAGGGTTAAAACAAGAACGACAAGGGATGAACTTAAGCTCTCTGGATTTGTTTTTAAATTGTGGTAAATCAGCACCCCTACAGAAACAACACAAAGAAGAAAGGCGACAAAAGATATAAATCTGTTAGAATCTGTGTAATAGGCCAGCTTTACATTGGCAAGGTTAACCCCAGCAAAAATAATTAAAAAACCAAGACTTCCGGCTATAGATATATTTTCAAGGTTAAATGTTGTTGCAAACAAAATTGTAAGAACCGCAAGAATTAAAAGTCCCTCTGTTCCATTTTTCCATATATGCTTTGTGAGATCCTTAGGCAAAGCTCCAAATTTAGCAACAAGATAACTGACCCTTGCACTCCCATAGAGGGTTGCGTTTATTGCAGATGCCGTTGATAACAAAGCTGCAACTCCAATAAGAACAAAACCAGCCTGACCTAAAAAAGGTTTTGCAGCTATAGCAAGGGCGTAATCCTGATACTTTTGAACCTGCTCATAAGTGAGATTAGCAACAGCAACAGCACTCACAAGAACATAAACAAATATCACTGTTGAGACAGCAGCATAAAAAGCCTTCGGTAGATTTTTTTCTGGATCCTTAATATCCTGTGCAGTATTTGCTATAAGTTCAAACCCTTCGTAAGCAAGGAATATAATAAGTCCACCTGTCATTATTTTAATCAGGCTTTCCCAGTGTTCTGGAGATAATTTAGAAAAATCTCCAGTCAGGAAACCAAGCCCAGAAAAAAACAGTAAAATACCAACCTTCATAAAAACCATAATATCTTCAGCTTTACCGCTTATATATGCCCCAAAAAAGTTTAAAAGGGTAAAAAACCCGATAACAAGAACAATAAAAATCTTTTTTGCTAATTCTATTTCCTGTCCTAAGAAAAGGGCAGATGCATAGCTACCAAAGGCATAAGAGTATAAAGAAAGCATTATTACATAGCTTGCAAGAAGAAGGGTATTCAGATAACCGGTAAAAAGGTTGTTTCCAAAAGCCCTAACTAAAAATTCAACAGTACCCCCTTCTGAAGGATACCGTACAGAAAGCTTTGCGTATGAATAAGATGTTAAAAGGGCAATAATACCGGCAAATATAAAAGCAACAGGAGCAGCTCCTTTTGCAAGAAGTATAGTAAGTCCAAGAACTGCAAAAATACCTCCTCCTATCATCCCTCCAACGCCTATAGAGTAAGCTTCCCAGAAACCTATTTTTTTCATAACAACTCTCCTTAATGGAAGATTACTTTATAAAACATATAGATAGTCGCAAAAAGAGAAATCAAAAAAGTTAGAAATAAAAAAAGATTACTAAGAATTCCATTTGTGTAGCTTCCTAAAATCTTTTTATTATTTCCCATAACTAAAAGCATACCGCTTAAAATAGGCAGTAAAATACCATCAAACACCTGACTGTAATAAAGGGCATCAACTACAGGTATTTTTAACAGGTCTACTAGATCTCCAACAAATAAAGAACCTAAAAATACAATATAAAAACCTTTTGCATCACTAACTTTATTATCCATACCTTCACGCCAACCAAATGTATCAGCAACGGCGTATGCGGTAGAACCAGCAAGAACAGGAATAGCTAAAAATCCAGAAATAATAACGCCTATGCTAAAAATCACAAAAGCATGTTCTCCAGCAACAGGTTTCAAAGCAAGAGCAGCATCTGATATACTCTGTATCCCTTCGTGTCCCAAAAGTGTAACGGCAGAAGAAACGATAATAGCATATGCAATGATATTTGAGTAAAACATCCCAACTGTGGTATCTAAAGTCATAACTTTAGCCTGGGAAACAGTGGCATGTTCCTCTTTTTCTTCTGAAGCCTGCCAGAAAATCATATAGGGGGAAATGGTTGTTCCAAGTAATCCTAATACTGCAAGAAAAAAAGAAATACTTGTATCAATCTGGGGAACAAATGTATTCAGTAACAGATCCTTTAAGGGAGGATTTGCTGATACTGCAGAAATTATGTAAAGACCAAGCAAAGATGTTAATATTATTAAAACCTTTTTCACGGCTTTATACGCTTTAAAAACAACAAGATAACCTATAAGCAGTGTTACAGGAATAAGAAAATATACAGATTTAACACCTGTTATTATTTCAAAGATAGATGCTATAGCCTGTAGATCAGCTCCAATAGTTAAAATATTTGCAAAAGCAAGACATAAAACCACCAAGTAAGTAAGCTTTTTGGAGTAAAAAATGGAAAGGATCTCAGGAAGAGATTTCCCTGTAGTAAGGGCAAGCTTTGCGGCAGTATTCTGTACAGCTATCATCATAGGAGTTGAAAGGAGCATTAGCCACAGCTGAGAAAAGCCTGTAGTAGCTCCCACTATGGTATAAGTAAGAATACCGGCAGGATCATCTCCAGCCCCACCGGTTATTATGCCTGGTCCAAGATTTTTTAGATTTTTAAACTTTTCCTTTATCAGGTTCCCCTCCTAATTCTTTCTTTAACCAGGTAAAATGTCCCGGGGCAAAGAAAAACTTTTTAGACCAGTACATCTTCAAAATAGCCATTTTTACTGCATCGTTAAATAAAAACCATACAAGTGAATATCCCCAGATAAAAAGAGCCCACTGCCAGCCTATTGGGGTTAGAAGGTCAAAACCGTAAACGGCTATAATTGTCCCAAGAAATCTAGTTCCAAATGTTGCAATAAACAAAATTGGAGAAGGCCAGGGCTTCTTCCAGAACCAGCCTTTTACACGGGTATTATAGATAGTTCCATGTCCAGCTACAACAAGTTTTGTAAATATAATAGATTGTATTAGATCCTGGGGAAGCTTCCAGTACTCCTCAAGTAAAACATACAAAGTAAAAGAGGAGATAACCCCCGCTACACCAAGCCAAAACGCCATTATATTAATTTCATACATATCCCATCTTACAGGTTTAGGGGAAATTTTTGCCCTATCGTATGCAATAGAAAGAATCGGAATATCATTTAAAAGGGCCAGCAGAATAATCATTAAAGCAGTAACAGGATAAAACTGAAAAATCATAATAGATAGGGCCATAAAGAAGACAACCCTGATAGTTTCTGCTATTCTGTATATTGTATAGGCTTCCATTCTTCCAAATATTTCCCTTGCTATTTCCAATGCTCTAACAATAACCTTTAACCCAGGGGCAAGAAGAACCAGGTCAGCTGCAGCCCTGGCAGCATCTGTTGCATTTGAAACTGCAATACCTGCATCAGCCTTCCTTAAAGCAGGTGCATCATTTACACCGTCCCCTGTCATTCCAACTATATGATCAGCTTTTTGGAGCTTATCAACTATGAAATATTTATCTTCAGGGAAAACTTCAGCAAAACCGTTGGCTTCTTCAATAATTTTTATGATTTCTGATTCATGTTTTTTTACTATACCTGAGGGAAGTTTTTTATTTTCCAGCTCTTTTTCAACAAGCTTTGCAATCTGTTTAGCTTTCTTTTCTGCTTCTTCCTGGGATAGTCCTTCCTCAACTTGAAGAAAAGCTTTTGCTATGACTTCAGAAAGAATTACATACTCTTCATACGTTTCCCCTTTAAGTTCCCTTGCACTGTATATTTTTTCCCCTATACCGAGTAATTTTGCTATATATCTGGCTACAGCTATGTTATCCCCTGTAACCATTTTTACTTCTACACCGTATCTCTTAGCCTCATCTATTGCTGGTTTTGAATCTTCCCTTGGAGGATCAAATAGGGGAATCAAACCAACAAAATGAAATTTCTCCCCTTCTGAATTTTTGTAAGCAACACCTAATGTTCTAAATCCATTCTCCGCAAATTCTTCAACCTTCTGGTATGCAACACTTTTATCAAACTCTGTTTCATCACACATTTCTATTATTACCTGTGGAGCTCCCTTCGTTACCCAGATTTTTTTATTCTGGCAAAAAACCACCGCTTCTGTTCTTTTTCTTACAGGATCAAAAGGAATGAATTTTTCCTGCTTACATTTTTTTACCTTCTCATAAAGATTATGTTTTTTTAACCATTCAAAAATAGGAATTTCTATGGGATCTTTGTTCTCCTCTTTAGAAGCCAAAGCAGCATAAAACATTAAATCTTCAGACTTATAACCATTTACCGTAAAAGGAACAGATACTGTCATCTGATTTTTTGTAAGGGTTCCTGTTTTATCAGAACAAAGGACATCAACTCCTGCCAGTTCTTCTATAGCCGCAAGCCTGCTGACAATTACCTGTTTTTTTGCAAGATAGAGGGCACCTATTGCCATTGTAACTGTTAACACCGCAGGAAGAGCAACAGGAATAGAAGCTACTGTTAAAACCAGGGAAAATCTCAAAAGCTCCTTCCAATCTGCACCCCTATTTAGTTCAAACAGTATCATCAGAGCAACAAGGACAAGGGTTAAAACAATAAGAAAATTTCCGACCTTTATAACCATTTCCTGAAAGTGGGAACGTTGCTCCCTTTCCGCTTTAGCGACAAGTTTCACAGTTTTTCCAAAATATGTATTCAACCCTGTTGCAACTGCAACAGCGATCATTTCCCCTTGCTTAACTATAGAGTTAGCATAAGCTATGTCTCCAGGACGTTTTGTGACAGGTAGAGATTCCCCTGTTAAAGCGGATTGGTCCACAAGAATAAAATCCCCTTCTATAAGCTTAACATCAGCAGGTATTATATCTCCTATCTTTAGTTTTATAATATCCCCTGGAACAACGTATTTAGCTTCTATTTCCTGCCAGACCCCATCCCTTAAAACAATCGTTTTTCTGGCAAGTTTTTGCTTTAAAACTTTTAAAGCTGATAAGGCTTTATGTTCCTGCCAGAAATCAACCCCTGCACTTACAAATAAAAGGATCATGATAATAGTAAAATCTTCCCACTTTTGAACAGCTGCAGATAAAACAGCTGCGATTTCTATCATCCATGGAATAGGTCCCCAAAATCTTCTGAAAATCCTGTGCCACAGAGGTTCTTCCTTTTCAGGTATCTCATTTAACCCGTATTCTTTTAATCTTTTTTTTACCTCTTCTGTAGATAGACCTTTATTTTTATCTGTTCCAAGTTCTTTTAATGTTTCTTCTATACTTTTTTCTTTATATTCATCTATTACAGCCATTTTAGCCCTCCTATTTTTCCCTTTCTTCCATCTCCTTTTTGTACTTTATGTAGTCAGCGATTATAAATCCTCCAGCGATAAGCGCCCCTGAAATAGCCACATATCCAAGGTAGTAAAAAATACAAAATAGAATATCTTTTTCACACATCTATACTCCCTCTTCTTTTTCTTATTCGCATATTAAAATATTTGCATATTGGAAATAACAAACACATTAATAAATTTCTGGTAAAATATTTTCTTTTCAAGGGAGAATGATTGATTTTGCAGTTGTAAGTTATTGAAAATAAAAAAAGATACAGTTATACATTTATTATGTAAGGAAAACTGATAAAAAAAGAGGTAGAAACCTAAAAAAGGTTCCTACCTCACAACAATAGCACCGGCTGGGCACTCCTCAGCAGCACTGATGGCTTCTTTAGCCAACTGTCCTTCTAAAGATCTTCCTTTTAAATCTGGATTTATATCTGATATTCCATCCTCTCCTTCTATAAAGATTGACGTGTATGTTTCATAACAGATCCCGCAGGCTGTGCAAAATTCTTTTTCTATAAATACTTTCATCTCTACACCATTTAGTTAATATTAACTAACTTATTAATAGAATATAATATATATTCACCAAAAAAGCAAGGAGCAAATATGCCAAAAACAAAAGAAATCCAGAAGCATATAGAAGAACAGGGACTTTCCTCTTTCTTTTTTTCAAGTCCATCTAATGTGTTTTATCTTTCATACTTTTCTTCATCAAATGCCTTCATAGTTCTGACTCCTTATGATAAATACTTCATCACAGATGCAAGATACTATGAAGGGGCAAAAGAAAAACTTAAAAACTGGAAAGTAATACTGCTGGGAAAAGAAAATAAAAACCAAATTCAGCACTTAAAAGAAATTCTTCTGGAAATTGGGGGAAAAAAGATAGGATTTGAAAAAGATAAAATGACACTTTCATTTTATGAAAAGCTGACTGAAGACAACGAACTTAAATACAGACTGGTAGGGTTTGAAGGTTTTTTAAATAAATTTAGGATAACAAAGACAGAAGAAGAAATAAGCATAATAAAAGAGGCTGTTAAAAAAACAGATAATATTTTTAAAAAAATTATCGAATATATACCACAGGCTAAAAATGAGCTGGATATAAGAAGGATGATTGTTAACTATATTTTTGAAGAAGGAGGAACAGGGGAAAGCTTTCCTGCTATTGTAGCTTCAGGGAAACATTCTGCAATTCCCCATTATGAAACCTCAGACTATCCCATAGAAAGAAATGCTTTTCTCCTTATAGATATGGGAATGAAATACAAAGGTTATTGTTCCGATTTTACAAGGACAATAGCTATTAATAGGGTAGATAATGAATTAATAAATGTTTATTATATTGTTAAGGAGGCTCATTTAGCAGCAGTTGAAGCGGTAAAAGCTGGAATGCCTGTAAAAGAAGTGGATTTAGCAGCAAGAAGGGTAATAGAAAAATATGGATACGGAGATTTCTTTATCCATTCAACAGGACACGGAATTGGAATAGATATCCATGAGCCTCCCAGGATATCCAAAAACAGCCAGGAAATACTTGAAGAAAACACAGTTTTTACAATTGAACCTGGTATATACCTGCCAGGAAAGGGGGGAGTTAGATTAGAAAATATTGTAGTAGCAAGAAAAGATAAAGCAGAGGTGTTAACAGGAACGACACTCGATCTTATAACATTAAAAGGTTAAAAAATGATAACTTTAGGATTTTTATCGGACTATCTTTGCGAAACGATAGAAGAGTATAAGGATAAGGTTCTAAAAAATCAGTATTTTTTTGACACATTTAAGAGTGAGGAGAATTTAGACAAAATAATATACTATGTCAGGGACTTTCTAATAAAAGAATTTAACAAAGACCTTGATGAAATAGAAAGGGATTTTGTTATACTTGGTAAGTATCACGGAAAGATAGGAATTCCTTTTGAAACAATCTTTCACAGTTTAATCTTTATTAAAGATGCTCTATATAAAAAGATCCTTGAGTCTGAAAAATATCTACTCCTTGCCCCTGATTTAAGCTTATTTTTTGATAAAGCTATAAATGCCCATGCCAGGGGATATATTCTAAAAATCCTTGAAATACACATAAAAGACATAAGAAAAATTACTAAAAGACAGAAAACAAAATATGAAAAAATTCACTTTTACTGGCTTATAAAGTTCTTAAACTACATAAGGGGAAAGGAAAAAACATATCCAGCAATAGAGGTAAACCAGTGTCTTTTAAATGAATTTTTAAACAGCTTTGATTTTTACATAAAAAGCAGAGATAAAGATCTACTAAAAGAAATACACTTTATCCATGAACAGGTTCACATGTATGCAAAAAGCTTAATTTTCTATATACAGGATAAGGAATATGTGGAAGCTTATTTTGCATACAACAACCTTATTAATGCATCCTATAAACTTCTTAACTATCTTAACAGTATATACACCCATTTTGAGAGGGACAAAAAAAACCTATTTTTGGAAACTGTTGTAAATGAAAGTAAAAAAAGGAAAATAAATCTTACAATCATAAACATACTGAATTTAAGAACGATAAACAAATTTTATGGGGAGGAAACAGGAGACAAAGTTATAAATATAGTTGATAAAAAGTTAGATGAAATCCTGGATTATAGAAAATTTTCATACATAAAAGGTTATTCAGGTGAGTTTTATATACTTCACAAAGAAGAACCAGAAAAAAAATACAGATTTGCAGAAAAAATAAAAAAAGCACTTGAAGAAATTACAGTAAGGGGAAATACCGATCTTAAATTTGGGGTAGCATTATCTGTTCTGGAAATAAAAGATGTAAAAGATAAAAACGATCTTTTAAAACTTATGGAATACTCTATAGAAAAAGCAAAAGGAAGTATATCAAAAATATCAATTTTTGATGAGCAGCAATCAAAATATGTGCTGCAAAAAGAGATAAATAAAACCAGCCAGATAATCCAGTCTGTTGAAGAGGCTTTTTCAAAAGGAAATATACAGCTGTACTTTCAGCCTATTTATGACCTGAAAACTGGAAAAGTTCCATTTTACGAAGTCCTTTCAAGATTAAAAAAGGGAAACCAGTTAATAACAGCAGAGGACTTTATAAATCTTATATACAATATGAAACTCATTAAAAAGTTTGATTTTGAAGTAATAAAAAAGATAGAAAATAAAATCCCAGAACTAAAAAGAATAAAAGAGGATATAACAATATTTGTAAACATCAGTCCTGCATCATTATCTTCCAGTGATTTTGTAAAATATCTAATATCTGTGGTAGAGCATGCCAGAAAACAAAAGGTTAATATTATCGTTGAGCTGACAGAACAGTCATTACTTGAGAACTACGAGCTTTTACAGTTTTTGAAAAATGAGTATGAATTCTTATTTGCTATAGACGATTTTGGGGCAGGATATTCTTCAATAAAGGTAGTACAGGATTTATCTATACTTGGGATTATAGATTATCTTAAAATAGATGGAACATTAATAAAGGACATGATAAATTCTGTAGAAAGGAAAAGATTGGTTGAGCTTATTGTAAATTTTGCAAGACTGCACGGATTAAAAACAATAGGGGAATTTGTCGAAAATGAAGATACTGCAAATCTGCTTAAAGAAATAGGAGTAGATTACGGACAGGGATTTTACTTTGGAAAACCAAAAACACTAAAAGATATAACAAAGGAGTTAAATGAAAAACTTACACGAACAGTATAAGTTACTAATTGATGATAAAAAATATTTTACCTCTTACAGGGAAAGCTTTATTAAATACTTCTTAGAATCAATACCAGACCAGCTAAAAGAAGACCCTTTTGTAAAATCCTTAGGGGAAAAAATATACTCCATCTCTTTTTCCCTTGATAATGAGAAAACCGTTTTAGATGAGCTTTATGTGGTTGTTTATAGAGCTCTGGAAAATAATCTGAATATCAAACCAGCATTATCAAAAGCTTATCTGAAATTTTTAAAAGAATATATAGACCATGTAATAGAAACAGAAAAAAATATAAACTATATAAAAGCATTTATTACAGTTATAGAGGAGTATATCCATACAATAGACAGGGCACATCTTGATTACATAGAATCCCTAAAGAAAAAAATAGAAGAAATAAAAAATGAAAAAAAGAAAGATGAGTTAAAAACAATCCTTACCCTTTTAAAAAATATAAAAAAACATAATCAGAAAATAAAAATTATCTCCTATTACAAAGAGCTGGCCATTTTGTGTAATGGATATATAAAAGACGTTTCTATTCACACAATAACACTTGATATATCAAGATGTATGAAGAAAATCTTCCAGAGAGAAAAACATATATTCTTGAAGGTAGGGCACCCCTCTAAGGTTATAAAAGGTCGTATAAGGGAGTTAAACACTGTAGAAGGAATACTAATCCTTGATGAATTTGAACTTATAAATCTTCCCCAGGAGAAAAGAAAATATATAAGGGTAAGATTAAATAAAAAACCTAAAACTATCTTAAAGATAAATAACTCCTTTATAGAGGGAATAATAGATGACATCTCAATAGGCGGTGTTGGACTGTATGTTGAAAACATCTCAAAGATAAAAAAAGGGAACTATATAGAAATAAAAATCCCTATAGGAAATTATACCCTGATAGAAAAAGGAGAAGTTATCCACATACATCAAAAAGGTCCAATTTATAAAGTAGGTATCCAGTTTATTGGTCTTTCCCAAAAAGATGAAAGTATTTTAGGGGAATTTATAACTGAAAGGCAATTTGAAATACTAAAAGAGATTAGAGAATAAAAAAAAGGGGAAGAACTCCCCTTTTAAAAATTAATTTCTCATTAATTCCCTCATCCAGATATACTTATCAGCTGCTTCTGGCCCCTGTCCTAAAATTTGAAGCCATCCAAGGAAATCAGGTATCCAGTCAAAAACAATATACGCAACAGTAAATAGGATGTATCCTATCCAGAATAACATCCACCACGTAGGAACAGCATCTGTCATATATGTAATTTTATCTACTGCTTTTGTATTCTCTAAATGTGAAGCCATCAGTACTTACCTCCTTCTTTTTCTGCCTTAATAACTTTTTCTTCCATCTCTAAAAGCTCATATTTAGGACCTTCTATATCCTTGAAATCTCCCTTCATATACGAATATATGAAAAGGGCTAACCAACCTGTAAGGGCAACGACATAAGAGATAACTTCTACAAGAAAGCCCTTCAATTCTGATCCTGACATTCCAGCATCAAGATAAGCAACTGTTCTAACTGCGATAATAGTTCCAACTACGAAAAGGAATATAAACAGTATTAGAAGGGCTACAGTCTTCTCAGTAATTCTCATTTTCCATTCACCTCCATTATGGAGAAAGGGGCAAAAGCCCCGTTATTTTTATTTGTGGCTGAGTATATAATCAACAAGAGCATTTAATTCCTGCTCTGACATAGCTTTTGTTGTAGCAAGCTGAGGTTGCATAATACCGAACTTAGCAGGATCTACAATAGCATCATGTTCACCTTTGAGGAATTTCACCAGCTGATCTTTTTTTCCTGCATAGGCTTCAGCAATTTTCTTAAGGGAAGGACCTACAGTATCAACAGAAGCCTGATGACATGCTGCACATCCTTTAGACTGGAACAGCTGTTGTCCATTAGAAGATGCAGGCTCCTCTTTTTTCTCTGCTGGTTTGGATTCATTTGCTACTGCTACTTTTTCTTGAGCTTGAGGCTTTTCTTCCTGTGCAGTTTCTGCTTCTGTAGCACCAGGTGTAGCAGTTTCTACAGCTTTAGCTTCAATTCTAAATTCTTTTGGAGGTTTAACTTCCCAGCTACCAAGCCACATTACATAAGCCAGGAGAGAAATACCCCTTTCATTAGGAACAATATTTCCATTTTTATCCTTTGTGAAATACCACGGATATCCAGGCATGTTTGAACCTGGAGATGTGTAGAGAGGATTGTATAAGTGGGCAGCCTGCCAGCCAACATTATGAACAGCAGCTTCCCTTATAAGGTCTGGTCCTACCCTTTTTGTTCCCCAGAGAACAGGAGCTTGAAGCTCGTTGTTATACTCAGAAGGGTAAGAAACTGTGTTAGAAACTCCAGGGATACCAAATCTTAAAGTTTCGTTAGAAACAGGTCTTATCATCTGGGAGTGGCAGTTCCAGCAACCCTCTGCTACATACCATCTATGTCCTATTTTTAAAGCTTTTGCAAATGTTTTTTCGTTAGGTTTGCAGTCCTTTACAACTTCTGTAGCACCGCTGAACTCTTCAGTGTACTCACAGAGTTTTTTGAATGATTCAGGATAATACATTGCAAGTTTCTTAAAGTCTGACCATGCAGTAGTATTCTTAGCAATCGCTTCAGCTACAAGGTCCTGGACTGACTTTTTAGGAATGTCCTTTAAAACAAACATAGGGAGAGCCCAGGATATAAAGTCGGCAAACAGGAAGAATAAAATTCCTGCTACCAGAGCTACGAATGAGAAACGTTCCATCTTACCCATATTTCAATACCTCCTTACACTTCTCTAAGCTCTGCAGAAAGTCCAGCTTTCGCAGTAGCTGTTTTGTAGAAGTTTAGTGCATACATAAATAATCCTGTGAGCATCATTAAACCAGCAATAGATCTGAAGTACCAGAATGGCTTAGAGAAGTTTACAGAGTCAATCCATGGGTTAAGACCTATCCAGTCAAATCCCTGAACAAGTCCACCAGCGGTAAGGTCAAAGAACATTGCAAGAACCCCAATCATAAGGAGCCAGTACGCACCTTCAGATAATCCTTTAGAATACATTGTTTCTCTTCCAAATAATCTTGGCCATACATATTCAGCCATTCCTAGAACCCAAAGACCGAATGTTCCAAACATGATAAGGTGAGCGTGTCCTGTTACCCAGTCTGTAAAGTGGATAACTTTCTGGAATGTAAGTGTAACGTGGAATGCACATTGGAAGCATGTAATCCAGTAGAAGATAGCTCCAGTATACATATATCTTAATGGAACGTTGTATTTAAGCTGTTCTGCAGAACCTCTGAGAGTCATCATAAAGTTAATGAGAACTGATGTAACAGCAAACTCAATAGCAACTGTTGCAAATACTGCAGAATACTGAGCAAACATTGGTATTGGAGACCACATGAAGTGGTGAACACCATTCATTGGATAGAAGAATGCTAATCCCCAGAATCCAAGAAGAGATAATCCGTGGGACCACATTGGCTTTTTCATAATAACAGGTACAAAGTAGTACATTAGACCCCATGCTACAGGTGTAACGTACAATCCAACAAGGTCGTGGATAAATGTTGACTGAACTGCTCCTGCCCCAGAACCTGCAGACCAGAATCTTGGGATGAAGTTACCCATGAAAACAACAAGTGGAGTCCATACAAGCATTGCAGAGATATACCATCCAGAAACATAGAGAGGTCCCCTTTGGGAAGCCTTAATTAATGGAGCTCCAAACTGCATTAAGCAGAGTAATAACCAGGCAACAATAACAGGATCTATCCACCAAGGGGTTTCTCCCCATTCAACGTTATCTGCCATACCAAGGAATAAGATACTTACAACAGTTACAAGAACAGCAACCTGTAAACCAATCCACATTAACCATCCAAGAGCATCACTTAGAACCCTGTAACCTGTAAATCTTGGTACTGCCCAATATAAAAGACCTGTAAACATGTTAACAAGGAAACCATAAGCAGCACCAGCTGTATGTATCATTCTAACCCTTCCTGGGGATAAAAACTCAATTCCAGGGAAAGGATAAATTCCATCTAACTGTAGTGAATAGAGAAAACCAACTAAACCTACAATAATGAAGAAGATTAATCCCATTGCCACATGAGCTTTAACAAGCCCATAATTGACAAGGTTCTTTAACTCAGTGTTTGTAGCCATTTTCTACCCTCCTTATTTACCTTTGTTCATGAGGTATGCGATGTATGATACCAGTGCCCAGCGGTCTCTTTCTGATAGATGTCCAAATGCTGGCATTGGAGAACCTTCAAGACCAACAGTAAGAACTCTAAATGTATCCTCTGGCTTAGGACCTGCAGATCTAACTGGGTAAGTTAGATCTGTTGGTGGAACCGGTAAAGATGCTGCAAGTGGTCCATCTCCCATTCCCTGCTCACCGTGGCATGCTGTACAGTTTTGGGCGTATAACTCTTTACCTCTAGCTATGAGTTCAGGAGAGCCGAAATCCTTTGGTTTTTTGATGTGCTTGTAAACAGACTGGCATTTTTCTGGATCAGGTTGACCAGCTTCCCACTTCTCTCTAGCAAATGTTTTGATGTAAGCGATAACAGCCTTCTTCTGAACTTCTGGAACCAGCTTAAATGAAGGCATTGGAGTTTGAAGGATACCCCAGTTTAATACATGGAGAAGGTCTTCATCTGTAGGAAGACATCCTTCAGGTGTGGACTTCCATCTGAAAACGGCTGTGTGGAAGTTTGGTGGTTTGTCTTTGAAGAATTTTGCAGCCTCTGTTTGACCGTCACCATTAACCCCGTGACAGCCAACACAGAACTTGTTGTAAACCTTTCTACCTGCCTCTTCTTCCGCAGTTAAATCTTGTGTTTTTTTCGCTTGTGCCGGCTTTGATGAGTAAATGTGCAACAGACCGTACAGGAACAGCGCCGGGAAGAAGAAGAACAGCACCCATTTGACGGCTGTGTTTTCTCCCATAAGAGTACCTCCTAAAATTGATTTATCTCAAATTCTATTAAACATGATTTATTATTGCAATATGTTAATTTAATGATAATTTCACAAGATTTTCACACGTGATATATTTTGATACAGCTCCTCCCTTTCTTCATTTTGCCAGAAACCTGATTTCTATCATATTAGTTTAACCAATTTTTGACGAATGTCAATAAAATTTTCATATGTATAATGGTTTATTTTCAAGGCCTGTAGAGTTTTTGCTAAATAATCCCTTGCAAAAATGATGTCAGAAATCCCTGAAGCTTCAAGATCAGTTATACTGTCTCCTATATAAATCCACGGTCTTTTATCTTTATAAAATTTTTCCATTATATACGGCTTACACATACCACAGTCATTTTTACAAACATGATTACACCTGTATATAAACTCAACATCTATATATCTTCCTGAAAAAACAGCTTTATTAGAGTAGATAGATGATATATATTCCTTATAAGGTTCCAGTAGAGGTTTAATATAAAAGTCCAGTCCACCGCTAACCACAACAAAAGGTACAGAGCGCTCCTTCAAAAATATTAGAAAATCCTTAAATCCTTCTCTGATTTTCATATTTTTTAAAACCCAATTTACTATTTCGTCTTTTTTAGAAGCAGGGATTAGATGAAAAAGCTCCTTAACACCCTGGGATATTGTGATTTCCCTTGTAAATATCTTTTTCCATATATCTTTCCATATAGGAGGGGCAAAATGTTCAATTATTGACATAAGAACATCCTTCTGTGTTATTGTTCCATCAAAATCTGAAAAAACAACAGGATGACTTTTTTTCATTTTTTAAACAACATTAAAGCTTTTTGTAGTTCTGGACTTGCTGAAGCGCACTCCTCTAAAGGGACACCAGTTATTGAACAGTCAAGGGCATCTCTAACAGCTTTAAGACCAGCTGAAATACCGTCCGGATGCATATAAGCTGTACCACAGGCAACAAATACAGACTGGTTTCCAAAATCTTTAAAGGCGGTAGATATATTTAAAGGGGATAACCCTCCAACAATCCCTGGGAAAGAGGGATTTATATGTTCCCAATCTTTTCTCAGATTTTCGGCAGTTTCTACTGCTTCTGTATGTTCCACAACACCACTATATGGTGATGGGAACATGACAATGTCCGCCCCTGCTAACCTAAGGACTTTTCCAAAAAATACAGGCGTTCTTATACCTAAATGCTGGGTTTTAAAAATAGTTCCAGAAAAGGATGGATGGGCTATAAAAAAGGCATCTACTTCCTCAGCCAATCTCTGGAGGATATCAAATCCATAAGGAATAACATTAATAAGAAATCCCCTTGCACCAGCTTCCACGCCTCTTTTTGCCTTCTGGATTATTTCATCAACCCTTCCTGTAAGGTGGGGAATATAAAGGGTTTTCCTTCCGGTTATTTTTTCTGCCTCTTCAGATTTTTTGACACAGGCTTCTATCCTTTTTTCAAAAGGGGCAAGGCTATCATCAAAATATATTTCATCGTCTTTTACTAAATCTACCTCCCCTAAAGCGTGTTTAAAGAATTCCTGGGCAAATTCTTCTGTTGATAAACCAACACAGGGCTTTATAACACTCATCAAAAGAGGCTCATGGTGAATTCCCGTAATTTCCCTTATTCCATTTATGCCGTATTTTGGACCGCTAAAATGGTCTAAAAACGCCGGAGGAAAATCTATATCAATTATTTTAATGTCTTCTGTAAAGGATATTTTTCCGTAAATAATAGATAAAATAGAAACCAGGGTATGCTCAAATAAAATAACAGGAAAACCTATCTTTATTATAGATTTAAACCGCTTTCCTTCTTTATAAGAAAAGGTATCCAGTACTCTACCTGTAAATTTTTCAATTTTATTTCTCTTTTCAGGGGGAAGATCACCGTATCCCCCTATGGAAAGAGATAATGCTAGGTCTTCAGCTTTTTTTTCAGGGTCTATCTCACCTTTTGTGGTAAGTAAGTATGTAACTTCTATGTAATTCATACCTCCTCCCTACTTTTCTTTTATAACCTGATACATTTCAACAGATACTCTACCTGTAAACCACTCCTTTGGAGGAAGATTTTCATGGGATTTTCTAAATGCTTCACTCTGGGTATATTTCATAAATGCTTCCACACTTTCCCAGTAGGTTTCTATAATAAATGTATTGTTTTGGTTTCTAGGTGGAAATTCTTTAGGTTCTAAAAGGTTCATCTTTACAAAACCTTCCTGCTCCGATAATCCTTTTTCTCCAAAATGTTTTTTTGCATATTCAGAGAATTCTTCCTTAAACTCGGGATTGATAGGGAACTTTGTAAAAACAACAACCATTATCTTTAACCTCCTTTAATTTGTTTTTATTCCGCTTAATCTTAAGAGTGCATCTACATCAGGCTTTCTTCCGGCGAAAGCTTTAAAAAGCTCCATAGCCGGTTTACTTCCACCTTTTGTTAGTATTTCTTCATAAAAACTCTCTGCAACATCATCATTATAAATTCCATTATCAACAAACATAAAATATGCATCTGCAGACAGAACTTCTGCCCACTTATAGCTGTAATACCCAGCGGCATATCCCCCGGCAAAAATATGGCTAAATGACCATTGGAATTTGTTGTAAGGAGGGGGTTTTATTACAGATACTTCTTCCCTAACCTTATCTAAAATCTTCTGAACATCTTCTGCTGTATATTTATCAAGGTGGATTAACATATCAAAAAGACCAAATTCCAACTGTCTAACCATAGCTAAACCTGAAAGGAAATTTCTGGCATTTTTTAATCTCTCTATCATTTCATCAGACATTACTTCCCCTGTCTTATAATGTTTAGCAAATGTTTTTAAAACAGAAGGTTCATAGGCAAACTGCTCTAAAAACTGGGACGGAAATTCAACAGCATCCCATTCAACACCTGCTATCCCACTCACAAAAGGTTCTTTAACTTTACTTAGAAGATGGTGAAGGGCGTGTCCCATTTCGTGGAAGAGGGTTTCCACATCATAAGGCCTTAAAAGGGATGGAGTTTTGTCTGTAGCAGGGGAAAAATTTGCAACAATATAGGCCACAGGAAGGACAATTTTTCCTTCTAAATCCTCATGGTATGGAACCCATTCATCCATCCATGCCCCATCCCTTTTTCCTTCCCTTGCTTCTAAATCCATATAAATCCTTCCAAGAAGCTCCCCATTTCTATATATGTGAAAAACATTTACAGATGGATGCCATACAGGAACGTCAACTTTTTTGAACTCCAACTTAAATAAATTTTTCAGGAATGAGAAAAGACCTTCTATTACCTGATTTTTCTCAAAATAAGGTTTGTATTCCTCATCATTTACGTTGTACTTTTCCTTTTTTAATTTTTCTGCATAATACGAAAAGTCAAAAGCCTGAACATTATCATCAAGACCCAGCCTTTTTGCAAACTGATTTAACTCTTTATATTCTTCTTCTGCCTGGGGTTTACTTTTTCTAGCAAGTTCCTTTAAAAAGGATATAACCTCCTCTGGAGTTTGGGCCATTTTTGTGGCAAGGGAAAGTTCAGCATAATTCTTAAATCCTAAAAGATGGGCCTTTTCATGTCTAAGGGCAAGAATTTCCTCCAAAACTTTTTCATTTTCTGGTGCCCTTGTTACATAGGCTTTATAAAGTTCTTCCCTTTTTTTCCTATTTGTTCCGTAAGTCATAAATGCTATATAAGATGGTTGATGTAGGGTAAACCTGTAAACAGTTTTTCCATCTCTTTCAACTTTAGCAGCCTCAAGATCTGTTTCCGGAAGCTCTTTAACATCTTCAAAATCCTCAATTATCATTTCATATCTATCGGTGGCATTAAGAAGATTTTGGGCAAACTGATTTTGAAGCTGGGAAAGCTTTATATTTATTTCCTTTACCCTTTTTCTTTTCTCTTCAGGAAGAGCAACCCCAGAAAGTTCAAAATCTCTAATTGCATCTTCTAAAACTTTCTTCTGTTCCTGGTTTAATGTATCCTTTTCCCTCTGGTAAATATCTTTAAAGGCCCTGTAAAGTCTTTCATCCTGCCCCAGGTTTGTATAGTACTCTGTAATAATAGGGAGCAAAGAGGTGTAAATTTCCTGGGTTTTCTCTGAGTTTTTAACGTAATTAAGGTGGGATATTGGAGAATAAAGGACACCAAGCTTTACATGCATAATCTGGTAAGGTTTTACAAAGTTTTTGTACGTTTTGTTTTCAATCTTTAGAAGTTTTTCAATATTTTTTTTATTTTCTTCAATCTGCTTTATAACCTTTTCCTTTAGCTGGTCTAAATTTTCATCAGAATAGGTAAACTCTGGAAATACAGCTTCTGCCATCAAAACCTCCTGTACATTATTTTAGTTTCAATTTATGGGCTTTACCTACAATCTCAAGAAAATGGGAATATCCCTTCTTTTCTAAATGCTTTTCCAACCCTTCAATAACCTTTAAAGGTGCATACGGATCATAAAAATTTGCCGTTCCTATCTGAACTGCAACGGCTCCTGCAAGAATATGTTGAAGGGCATCTTCTGAGGTTGATATTCCCCCTACCCCTATTATAGGGACCCTTGTTCCATATTTTTCATAAACCTGGTATATCATTCTAACAGCAATAGGAAGGATAGCAGGACCTGAAAGTCCACCTGTTTTCATTGCAAGGATAGGTTCCTCTTTTTCCACATCTATAGCCATCCCAAGTAATGTATTTATTAGAACAAGTCCGTCTCCTCCAGCTTCAACAGATGCATCAGCTGTATCAAGTATATTTGTAACATTTGGACTTAATTTTATTAAAAGAGGTTTCCCTGTTACCTGCTTAAGTTTATAAACCAGATTATAGAGGGTTTCAGGATCAGAACCAAATGCAATACCCCCTTTTTTCACATTAGGACAGGAAACATTAAGCTCTAAAGCTGCCACACCCTCTGTTTTATCTAAAAATTCCGCTACTTTTAAGTACTCCTCCTCATCTTCTCCAAATACATTTGCAATGATAACTGTATCGTATTTTTTCAGCTCAGGGAGTATTTTTTTTGAAAAATACTCAACTCCAGGGTTTTGAAGCCCTATGCTGTTTAACATACCGCAGGGGGTTTCCACAATCCTCTGGGGGGGATTTCCTGTTCTTGGTTTATAGGACAGGCCTTTAACAACAACAGCACCGAGTTTTGATATATCATAAAGGTTTTCCGCAACCTCCAACCCGTAGGAAAAGCATCCTGAGGCAGTCCATACAGGATTTTTGAATGTTATCCCAAAAAGCTCAAAGGATAGTTTGTTATCAAGGGGTTTCACAGACTGGTTCAAGTAATTCCTCCTTTATAAGGAAATGTTTTAACAGATAGTATATTCTACCAGAGGGATAAACTTAACCATGGAAAGTTCTTTCTTTTGTGATATATTTTTCCGTTATGGAGTGTATTAAATATTACAGAAACAGAATTGCCTTCTCAAAAATCCTTCTACCTAAAAAGGCTGTATATAGAACATTCCATTTTAAAAATGAAAAGATAAACCATTTTTTAAAGGAGAAAAATATAAAACTGTATCTACATCAGGTAGAAGGGATAAAGTCAGTAAAAGAAGAAAAAAATATCGTTGTAACAACCCCAACAGCTTCTGGAAAATCATTCATATACATTTTATCTGTTCTTGAAAAATTAAAGGAAAATCCAGATACAAAAGCTATCGTGGTATTTCCATTAAAAGCCCTTGCAAGGGATCAATATGGAAAAATTCTTGACATAGTAATGGAAACAGGAATACCTGCTACTGTAGAAGTATATGACGGAGATACCCCTAAAGAAAAAAGACAGGAGATTAAAAAAAACCCACCTACATTTCTAATAACAACTCCAGATATGCTAAATGCAGGTATTTTGCCTTACCATTACAGCTGGTCTGGATTTTTTGAAAATCTTGAGTTTATAGTCCTTGATGAGATACACGCCTACAGGGGAATTTTAGGCTCCCACATAGCAAACATAGTAAAAAGACTAAAAAGAATAGTTTCTTACTATAAATCAAAAAAGCCTGTTTTTATTATGAATTCTGCCACTGTTTACAATCCAGCAGGCTTTGCATCTAAACTAATAGGTGAACCTGTTGTAGAGATATCAAAATCAGGGGCACCTTCCCCTGAAAGGGAAGTTCAGATATTCAAAGGTTTACGTTCTAAAGAGGTTGCAGATTTTATAGCCAATACCGTTATTGAAGATATTTCTACAATAGTGTTTGTTGATAGTAGAAAAGAGGCAGAAATTCTTGCTTTAAGAATAAAGGATATTCTTCAGAAAAAGGGAAGGGAAGATCTGATAGATAAGGTCAGTCCATATCGTTCTGGGTTTACCCCAAAAGAAAGAAGGGAAATAGAATTTAAACTTCTAACAAAAAACATACTTGCTGTAATATCCACAAGTGCCCTTGAAATGGGAATAGATATAGGGGACTTAGAAAACTGCATACTGGTTGGTTATCCCGGCACATTAGCCCAGGTATGGCAGAGGTTTGGACGGGCAGGAAGAAGGGACAAAAAGGCCTACAACATACTAATTCCCAAGAGAAACGCTTTAGATCAGTACTTTGTTAAAAATCCAGAGGAACTTTTTAACAGGAAAATGGAAGAACCTATTATAAATCCATTAAATAAACATATACTTAAAAAACACCTTCCAGTTATGGCTAATGAAATCCCAATAAAAATATCTGAACTTTCAGAAGAAGAAAAAGAGGTGGCAAGGGAGCTTTACAAAGAAAAAAAGCTGAGATTTTCAAATAATAAACTGTATGCTTCAAAGCAACCTCCCTTTAGTATCCGCTCTGCAGGGGATAGTTTTTCTATTGTAGAAAGTATTTCCGGAAAGATAATAGGGGACATCTCTGAAGATATTCTTATTTACGAGGCCCATCCAGGGGCTGTTTATCTCCACAATGGAGAAAAGTATCTTGTAGAAAAGATAAACTTCAAAGAGAAAGCTGTTTATGTTGTAAAAAAAGATGTTCCTTTTCTGACAGAACCACTTAAAGAATCCTTTATTGAAGTAATTCAGATTGAAAATTCCAAGAAGCACGGAAAAGTAGAGATATTTAAAGGAAAGGTAAAAGTTAAAACAACAGTTGTTGGATACTCAATGAGGGATTTAGAGTATGATGAAACGTTAAAGGACGAGATTTTTCAGCCTGAGGAGTTTCTTACAAGGGAGTTTGAAACAGTTGCTTTCTGGTGGAGTATGCCACCAGAATGGGAGGAGGAAATAATTAAACTAAATACAAGACACAATGTAAAACTCTTGTATGAATTTTTACTAAAAAAAGTTCCCCTATACACAGGTGATTTCATATACAGGGATATTGTATTTGAAAATCTTTTGTCCTTCAGAAAAAAGTTTGACATAGACAGGTTTTCCTTTGCTTTAAAAGCTGTGGAAGGGGTTGTTTCTAAGATGAACCAGAAGGAAAAGGAAGTATTTAAAGAATATACAAAAAGAGTTAAAGAAAGAAAAAACGCATTCCTCGGAGCTCTCCACGGTGTTGAGCATGGACTTATTGGGATATATCCACTTTATGCGATGAATGATAGATGGGATATTGGAGGTCTATCCACTCCATATTTCCCTGACACAGGAAAACCAACTATTTTCATATACGATGGTTATGAGGGAGGTGTTGGTTATTCAGAAGTAGGTTTTTACAAACTAAAGGAAATGATAAAAAGTACTTACAAAACAATATCAAAGTGTGAATGTATTGGAGGATGTCCTTCATGTATATTTTCCCCAAAATGTGGAAATTCAAATGAGTATTTAGACAAAACAGCCTCTATAATACTTTCCCATAAAATACTAAAAGAACTTGAAAAGTAAGAGGTGATATATGGAAGTAAAGATAAACACTGTTGAAGAAACAAAAAAATTTGCTGAGAATCTTGCAAAATGCTTAAAAGGAAAAGAGGTAATCCTCCTGAAAGGAAATCTGGCAGCAGGTAAAACTACCTTTGTGAGATTTTTAGTATCCTCCTTAGACCCTTCTTTAGAAGATGAGGTTAATTCTCCAACATTTACAGTTATGAACCAGTATGAAACAGAAAAATTTCCCATATTCCATATAGACCTTTACAGGGTAAAAGATTTTGATTTTACAGACTTTTTAGGGGAAGGGGTGATTATAATTGAGTGGGCAGAAGATGATTTATTTGAAACCCTTGAAGATATACCGGTTATTTTTATCAAGATTAAAACCCTTAATGACCAGGAAAGGATCTTCAATATAAAATATAAAAACGCAGATTATATAACAGACTGTATCAAGGCTTTTCTAAAAAAGATTTAAAAATTTCAAAATTCTTTATAAGGTTGTCTATCGGTGCATATTCATTTTTTTGATGGGCCTGGGCTGGATCTCCGGGACCAAAATTAACAGCATCTATCCCATACAACGATAATCTTGCTACATCTGTCCAGGCCTGTTTTGCCTCAACTGGAAGATTAAAACTTTCTATAAACTGGGATAAAACAGGGTTATAAAGACAAACATTTCCAGAGGGACATAGGTCTGTAAATTCTACTTTTGCTTCACCATTTACAAGTTTGAGGATATCTTCCTTTGCCTCCTCAATACTTTTTCCTGGAGCAAATCTATAATTTACATTTATAACAAATTTGTCAGGGATTATGTTCCTTCCTCCAGAAAACTCAACCATTGTAGCATTCATAACTTCCAGATACTTCATTCCATCAAAATCATACTCATGGATACCATAATCAGCAAGACGCTTTAGAAAATCTGCCGCTTTGTGGATGGCATTTTCCCCCTGCCACGGCCTTGCAGAATGGGCTCTTTTCCCTTCAAAAATAATAGATGCATGCATCGTTCCAAGACATCCAACCTGCACTTTGTTGTCTGTAGGTTCAAGGGCAAAAGCAAGATCCGCCTGCTGAATAATATTAAACTCTGTCAAGAGGGGCTCCAAACCGTTTTCAATATAAGGTCCCTCTTCTTTTTCATAGAATACATAAATAAGATTAAAACTCTTGTCCTTTTTGTAAAAATACTCAGCCAGTCCCATCATAACAGCAAGACCTGCCTTCATATCACTGGCACCAAGACCGTAAAGTTTTCCGTCTATTATCTGGCCAGTGTATTCATTTTCCCCGGGAACGGTATCAAGATGACCAACTAAAGCAATTGTTTTTTTCTGGGGATCAAATTCATCATAAGCTATAATGGAGTTGCTGTATCTTATAAGTCTATCTGAGGGGAAAAACCTTTTTAGAAAATTCTGGGTATAATCTGCTATCTCTTTCTCATTTCCTATAACAGACGGAATTTCCACAAGTTCCTTTAGATATCTGACAAGCTTTTCATTCATTTTCCGTATAACCTAACCTTTCTGATAACTCTTTTACCTTTTTTAAAAAATCCTCTTTAACTTCACTAATAAGTTTTTCCTTTGGAATTCTATAAGATGGTGCTGATAATGTAATCCCAGCTGCCACTTTACCTGTGTAATCCCTAACAGGAACAGAAAGACATCTTACTTCATCTTCCCATTCCTCATCGTCTATAGCGTATCCATTTCTCTTAACATCTTCAAGATGCTTAAGAAGCTTTTCTTTATCTGTAATGGTTTTTTTTGTAAAAGGGCGAAGTTCTACATGTCTAAAAAAATCTTCCAGTTCTTCTTTATCCATATCAGCCAGATGTATTTTCCCTGAAGCTGAAGCATACATAGGAAGTAGTTTTCCTACCCTTGATTTAACAAGGACAGGTCTGTCTATCTCATACGCATCAATATAAACAATCTCATATCCGCTTCTTATAGCAAGATATATATTTTCTTTATATTTCTCCCCTAACTCCTGTAGATACGGTTTTGCCAGTTTCCTTAAGTCTACATGGGTAAGATAAGAATGACCTACCTCAAAATTTCTTATACCTAAAGAGTAGGTTTTTTTCTTCCTGTTGTAGTTGACGTATCCTCTGTTTACAAGGACATCAAGGATTTTTTCTGTTTGCTGGCGGGATATATCTATATGTTTTTCTATTTCTGTTAATGTTGATTGGGGATTTTTTGCTATAAAAAACAAAATATCAAAAGCGGAATCTACATTGTGAACTATATACTCATTTTTTGTTCTTTTTCTTCTCATGGATTTTCTCTAGGGATTTAAAATAATGGCGGAGCCGACGGGATTCGAACCCGCGACCTCTGGCGTGACAGGCCAGCGTTCTAGGCCAGGCTGAACTACGGCTCCGTATTCCTAAGTGGGCGGTAGAGGAGTCGAACCTCTGACCCCCTCCTTGTAAGGGAGGTGCTCTGGCCAGCTGAGCTAACCGCCCGAACGGATAAATATATTATTACCATTTACCCTTAATGTCAACCCCCTTTAATATTTACAAGTATAAAATCTAAAAAATCAATTAGTTTCAGTAATATAAAACGTTCCATAAAATTCTGATAAGCGCGTTTTGTTGTGGATAGCCAAGAAGTTTATTTAGGCTTTTAGACTGCTGTTTATTCTATTTACCATTAATGTTCCACAGCCGCCAATCTTTCTTGTCCTATAGCGGTTAGATAGGGTTACCCTTACACCTTTATCCTTTAGATATAAAAATGCCTCTTCATAATCTTTGTCATCGGTGGATTTGTAAGGAAATCCCTCTATCTCATTATACTTTAGAAGGGACACCCCTATTCCTAAATCTTTTGCAAAGGATGCTAGTTTATCAA
>CAZHWB010000129.1:0-19438 GCA_964536105.1 uncultured Aquificales bacterium
TATTAAGACCTTATCCAAATCTAGACAGTAATGTTTTCCCTTTAAAGGTGGAGTTTTTTGATGAAACCTATACAAAGAAGATTGGGTACCTCCATACATCTCCAGAATTTGAAATGAAAAAGATACTTTCAAAGGAAAAAAGGGACATATACCAGATAACAAAGGTTTTTAGAAATTACGAAGGTTCAAAAAAGCATAAGGTAGAGTTTACTATGCTTGAATGGTACAGGGTGGGATATAGCCTTGATGACCTTATGGAGGATACAAAAAATATCTTTATAGAGGCCTGTATATCAATCCATAAAAAAACAAAGGTAGAGTACTTGGGAAAGGTTTATGACCTTTCTATCTGGGAGAAAATAACTGTTGATGAAGCTTTTTACAGGTATGCAGGGGTATATCCTGACGATTACCAGAGTATGGAAAGGGTTGTAAGAGAGAAGATAAATTACAGGGGAAATGATCTAGATTACGAAACTGTTTTTTTCCTTATATACAGCCATCTTGTTGAGCCGAAACTTGGGAAAGATAAACCTGTTTTTATATACGACTATCCTCCTTTATTTTCTGCTTTAGCAAAAATTGAAAATGGTAAAGGCAAAAGATTTGAAGCTTATATAAACGGTCTTGAACTTGTAAATGGGTATTATGAGGAGAATAATCCCTCGGAAATAAAAAGGAGATTTCTAAGGGATATAAGGCAAAAATTCAATGAAACAGGTGAGAAATATCCTTTAGATAAAGATTTTTTGAAGAGCTTAAAAAGCCTTCCAGAGTGCAGTGGAGCTTCCCTCGGTGTTGACAGGCTTTTCATGGTCTTGTTAAATAAAGATAACATAAAAAGTATTTAAGGAATAACTTTGGAAATTCTTTTTGAAGAAAAAAACCCCTTTTCAAGAAAAGTAAAAAGCAGAATACGCCTTTTTAAGGTCTGGCTTTATAATATCCTTGAAAATGAAAACAGCCCATATAATCAGATCTACAATATATTTGCCCTTTTTATTGTTCTGACTTCTTCTATAGGAGTTGTTTTAGAGTACACCCCTATAGAAACGGAGCTTCCTCCAGACCTTGAGGAGTTCCTTATAGAGTATGAGGATGTAGCCCTCTGGTTTTTTGTTGTGGAATACATAACACGGTGGTGGGTTATATCTAACTTTACAGATGATTTTAAAAATGCCCTTATTGTTTATGAGGCAAAAAAGGAAAAAAAATACATATACGCCTTTTTTGAGGCATTAAAGCCTAAGCTAAGATGGATGAAAACCCCTTATGCCATTATAGACCTTATATCTATACTGCCTATCATAAGACCTTTAAGGGCATTTAGAATCCTCAGGGTTTTAAGACTTTTAAAAATAATAAGGTACGGCGGGGCAATAAAAAGTTTCCTATCAGCTTTAAAGGAACAAAGTTATCTATTTTTGTTTATATTTTTGACAATAATAACCTGGATAGTTTTGCTTTCCCAGCTTGTTTATATCTTTGAGTACAACCATGGGAATGAAACATTTGAATCTATGTGGCACGCAATATACTGGGGTATCGTAACAATATCAACTGTAGGATATGGGGATATACATCCTATATCCGACGAAGGGAGAATTATCACTTCAATAATGATTGGTGGAGGGGTTGTGTTAGTTGCTGTTCTTACAGGTTCTTTTTCTGCAGCCCTTGTTAGCAGACTTATGACACTAAAGGAAGGAGCCCTAAAAATGGAAAATCTTGAAAACCACATCGTTATTTGTGGATGGAATGAAACCGCAGAGGAGATAGTAGAACAGATACTTTCTATGAAAATTGAAAAGGAAAAACCTGTTGTTATTGTAACAAATGTTCCAAAAGAGCAGATAGATATTGAGCTTCCCCGGGATATTTTCTATAAAAAGGGTGATTTTATACACGAGAGTATCCTTATGGAAGTAGGTATTGAGAAAGCTGAACATGTAGTTATTGTTGCTGAAAGGGAAGAAGGCTTATCAGAAAGAAATATAGATGCAAGAACTGCCCTTGCTGCTATGCTTGTGAAAACCTTAAATCCAAAGGCCCATCTTTATGTTGAGGTTCTTTTGGATGAAGATGCAGACATATTCCAGAGGAGAATGCATGTTCAGGAGGTTATAATCCACGGTCAGATTTTAGGAAAAATTCTCTTTACAAGTATATTAAATCCCGGGGCAACATCTTTAATAAAAACATTTGTTGATAAAGAAAAAGGTATAAGAAAACTGAAAGTTAAAAACCTTGGTAAGTTTGAAACCTTTGGGGAACTTCTTTCCTTTGCAAGGAAACATGACTATTTACCTGTTGCAATAGAAAGGGAAAAAAAGGTTTATCTTAATCCTAAAGACAGTTTTAAAATAAAAGATGAGGATTATGTTTTTCTGGTTCCTTCTGGAGGTGGAGAAGAGTAGTGAAGGTTTTAATCACAAGGGAGTTGGAAGAAGGAAAAATCCTGGCTGAAAAGGTAAAAAAGATAGGTCTTGAACCTGTTTTATTTCCTGTTATAAAAACTGTTCCCATTCCTTTTAATTTTTTTGATGTTTCCAGATACGATGTTTTTATATTCCCAAGTAAAAATGCCGTAAAGTACTTTCTGGAAAATGTCCCTGGAGATCTTCTTAAAGGTAAAATGGTGATAGCTGTAGGGGAAAAAACAAAAAAAGCCCTTGAGAAAAAAGGGATAAAAGATATAAAAATTCCAAGGGTATATTCATCAGAAGGGGTTTTAGAGTTTATTAAAGGGAATATCTCTTTTTTTTCAGACAAAAGGATCCTCATACCAAGGGCAAAAAAGGGGATTGATACATTGCCGGAGGCTTTAAAGGATCAGCTAAAAGAAATTACTGTCCTTCCAGTTTATGAAACAGTTTTAAACATACCCCAGAATAAAGAAGAAATAAAGGAGCTTTTTGAAAAAAATGAAATAAAATTCTGTATATTCACAAGCCCATCTACTGTTGAAAATTTTTTAAAAATATTTCCTGAGAAGGGTATTAGATACCTTAATGCTACGTGTATAGCAGTAATAGGGACAACCACAAAAAGGGCAGTTGAAAAAAAGGGACTCAAAGTGTGCATAGTCCCTGAAAAATTTACAGTTGATGGTATTTTACAAAAAATTAAAGAACAACTTTTATAGCTTCAGCTGCAGCCTTGGCTTTTTCTCTGGCTTCTTCTATAGTTTCCCCAGATGCTAAAGCTACACCCATCCTTCTTTTTGGTCTTGTTGTAGGTTTTCCAAAAATCCTGATTTTTGTATCAGGTATTGATAGAGCCTTTTCTAACCCTTCATATTTTGGTGCTACCCCCCAATCTGAAGCGTGGAAGCAGTAGGAAGCCCCTGCTGGAGAAACCATCTTTATGTCTACAGGAAGTCCCAGTATAGCCCTCAAATGTATCTCAAATTCAGACATATTCTGGGTTATCATTGTAACCATACCTGTATCGTGGGGTCTTGGAGATATTTCGTTAAACCAGACCTCATCCCCCTTTACAAAAAGTTCACAGCCAAAAATTCCATATCCTCCTAATGCCTCTGTTATCTTCTTTGCAATTTCCTTAGCTTTTTCCAGGGCTACACTGCTCATCGGTTGAGGCTGCCAGCTTTCCCAGTAATCCCCCTCAACCTGTATATGTCCAATAGGTTCACAAAACAGCGTTCCCTGATTTTTTGTTCTGACGGTAAGGAGGGTTATCTCAAAATCAAAATCTATAAACTCCTCTATAATAACCTCTCCACCTTTTCCCCTTGCATTTTCCTGGGCATAGAACCAGGCCTTTTCAATATCCTCTTCTTTTTTTACAATACTTTGGCCTTTTCCAGAGGAACTCATAACAGGCTTAACAACAGCAGGTAAACCAATCTCCTTAACAGCTTTTTTATAGGTATCAATATCAGAAGCAAATCTGTAAGCAGATGTTTTTAAACCTACTTCCTCAGCAGCCAAGCGCCTTATACCTATTCTGTTCATTGTGTAGTTTGTAGCCTTTGCAGAGGGGATTACATTAAATCCTTCCTTTTCCAGCTCTAAAAGCATAACGGTATCTATAGCCTCTATCTCTGGCACAATAAAATCAGGTTTTTCCCTATAAACAATATTTCTTATCTGTTCTCCATTTTTCATATCAATAACATAGGACCTTTGTGCAACCTGCTGGGCAGGGGCATTTTCATAACTGTCAACAGCTATGACTTCAATACCAAGTCTAAGGGCTTCAATGGTAAATTCTTTTCCTAATTCTCCACTTCCAAGTAAGAGAATTTTTGTTGCGTTATGGGCAAGGGGAGTTCCAATATACATAATCCGGAACCTCGTGAAATATTGTTGGATAAGGTTATTTTACAGAAAAAATCGTTTTAAAGTAAATGTAATATCAAAGTGTTAAAATCTTTTATAGTTTTATACGAAAAAATAAAAAAAGGAGGGAAAAGTCTGTGAAAAAAGTAAAAATTATTAATCTTTTATTAACATTTTTACTGCTGGTATTTACCGCAGTTCTCGCCGATGGAAAAGGGTTAGATATAAAAATGTACGGGTATCTTATATCCTTTGAAAAAAAGGGAAATGAGTTTGTAGTAAAGAGGAACCCTCTGCCGGAAAATGTTAAACCTGATGATATTATTGAATATCAGATAGTTGTAAAAAACCCTACCAAAAAGAGTTTTTACAATGTGTTTATTAAAGCTCCTATTCCAAAAGGGACAAAGTATATAGAAAATTCTTCTACAGATGGGGCAATGTTCTCTATAGATGGAGGTAAAACATACAAAAATCCCCCTGTGAAATACAAAGTGAAAGAAAACGGAAAAGAAGTTGAAAAAACGGCAACACCGGATATGTACACAAATATAGGCTGGAACATAAAAGAGATAAAACCAGGTGAAACGAAAAAGTTTATCTACTGGGTAAAGGTAGAAAAATAAACAGGAAAATAAACAAGGAGGTTTCTATATGTTTTTTAATAAAAAATATATAGTGGGAGTATTTTTAGGACTGTCTGCTTTTTTTGTTGAAAAATCTCTGGCTGTAAAAGTTCCAGCTGGGACTATCATTGGAAACTCGGCAACAGCTACATATTACGATGAAAATAACAACCAGTACACAACAACCTCAAATGTGGTTCAGACTGTAGTTCAGGCTGTGTGTGGAGTAGACGTAATTCCTGATAGTAAAGTTGTAAAAGAGGGAGTTCCTGGACAGGTTGTTTATCTTCCATTTCAGATTAAAAACACCGGAAACAGTGAAAACACATTTTCCCTATCCCTCCAGAATGGTTCTTATACAAAAAGCATATACCTGGATGAAAACCAAAATGGTGTTATTGACCCTGGGGAACAAACAGTAACATCCCTGAACCTTGGAATGGATGAAGTAGCAACTGTTATTGTTTCTGTGGAAATACCAACAACTGCAGGGGTAGGGGATACTGAAGATTTTTCTATTACTGCTTCTTCTGCCAAAATAGGAACATGTTCAGACCAGGGTAGCGGTCAGGTAAATGTTCTTAATGATGCTGTCATCAGCATAAACAAATCTGTGGACAAATCCCAGGCATTACCAGACAGCCAGATAACATACACTATCTCTTTTAAAAACATAGGGACAAAGAGTGCCTATGCTTTAGATGGTTTTTCTGTTGATATTGATAATGATGGAAATGTAGAGACAGGGGTTGAGGGAATTTTAGTGAAAGATGCTGTTCCTTCAGGTTCTATATATGTTTCTGCATCTGCTACAGGAACACCAACTGTAAATCCAGATGGATTTGTTGTTTATTCCTCAGATGGGAACCAGTGGTTTCAGGATGAAAATGCATTAAATGGCTCTGTTTCTTATGTTGGATTTTTTATGCCTGATCAAAATCCCCAGGATGACACTCTTGATCCGGTATTAGCCCCTGATCAACAGGGAAATCTAACCTTTAAGGTTAAAGTAAATAATCCATTTGATGACAATGACAGCAGTGTTGACAACAGGGCTTATATTTCCTATGGAACTTCTGGAGGGGCGGAAAAACTTGGGGAAACAAATGAAACACATACTGTAATTCCAAAATCTGCCCAGGTAGATATTATGCTTGGGGGCCTTGACAGTCCTGAAGAAGATAACGATTCAAACTGGAAAGATGATAATCTTGTAAAAAATGTACCTGCTGGCTTTTGGATTAAGTTTTACCATACAGTCAAAAATAATGGAAATGTAGATGATGTAATAAACCTTAAAGTTGACCAAAATAATACAAATCTTCCCCAGGGGTCAGTGGTAGAGTTTTGGAATAGTAATGAAACGGCAAAGCTCCTGGATACAGATGGCGAAGGAAATGTTGATCTGGGGACTGTTCAAAAAGGAGAATCAAGAACATTTGTTGTCAGGGTTTACATACCGGCTAATACCCCAACCGCTGAAGAGGATGGAAATATAGATTACTATCTAACTATATCTGCAATTTCCCAGCTAAATACAGGTGAGATAGACAGATCCAGGGATAATATTGATGGAATAATAGGGGCTGGGGTTGATATTGGAAAATGGAATACTGTAGGGGATAACATAAACAATCCATCAGATGGAAATACTGATGGAACAGACGACAGTGATGACATTCTTCCGGGGGATGACAATACAACATTAAAAATCATCACAGATACAGAAAAATGTTCACAGGTTGTTAAAAACACCGTAAATCCAGGGGAAAAGGCTGTTTATCCTGTTGAGATTTTAAACAGGGGAGGAACATCAGACTCCTTTGCTGTAACCGTTTCTGGAGCTGTTGGTTCTGTAAAAATTCTGTTTGATGATAACTGTGATGGTATTTTTGATAAAGAGATGACAAACACTCCTTTACTTGCAGGGTCTGTTTTATCTCAGGATGTATCTGCAGGGAATACAGATATTTATCTTCTTGATGTATCAAACATACAGGCAGGGGATATTGTTTATATTGGAGATGAAAGGAAAGAGGTTTCTTCTGTAGACAGTGCAAATAAAAAAGTTGTGTTGAAAACAGCTGTTGCAAAGGATCATTCTAAAGGTACAAAAGTTTCAGAGGCAGTTTATATTTTGGTTGAGGTGCTGACACAATCAGACCAGACCCCAGGGGAATATAACCTTGTAATTACTGCATCTTCTGAAAATAGCGGAGCCCAGGACAGCATGGATGCTTATTTAAAAATAAATGCTGTTGATTCCCTTATCCTTACCCCTGATGGTTCAGACCAGCTTCCTCCAGGGGGAACAACAACATACCAGCATCTTATAACAAACAAGGGAAATCAGCCAAAAAGTGTAAAAGTTGTTCTTCCTGAAGATACAAAACTTACGTATATAATCCTTGATGATAATAAAACTCCCCAGGGAACAAGCTATACACTTCCTGATCCCCTAAATCCAGGGGACAGCAAGATTGTATATATTAAAGCAATAGCACCATCTGACATACAGCCTGGAACCGTTGAAACAGTGGAGGTCAAACTTGTAGATGCCGATAATGACGCTGTTATTTACGATACAGCCCAGGATACAACAACAGTTATAGAAGGTTTTATGCAGTTAACAAAATCGGTTGATAAAACAGAGGCAAAACCAGGGGAAACTGTTACATACACTATCAAATACAAAAATATAGGAGAAAAAAGAGCTTTAAATGTTGTAATTACCGATAGTATTCCTAACTATACAGACTATCAGCCTGGTTCCTTATGTGTTGATACAAACTGTGATGGAAGCTGTGACAAAACCTTAACCGATACAGCTGGGGATGATGAAGGGGAGTATGATGATGCCAATAAAGTTGTGAAATTTAGAGTTGGAACAGGGGCTGATGAAGCTTCTGGTGGAACTGTTGAGCCTGGGGAAGAAGGGTGTGTGATATTCAAAGTTAAGATAAAAGAGTAAGGGGAAATTTCCCCTTTTCTTTATTTTTTTTACAAAATTTCCGAAAATATTAAATGCACCTGGAAATAATTAAGATTTTTACAAAAAACTGGAGGGCTTTAATGTTATTTTTCAGATATATACAGCTTCTGTTTTTGTTAATTTTGGTTAAAGCGTCCTTTGCCCTTACTATTCCAGCAGGAACCCTCATCTCCAATACTGCAAAGATAGAGTATGAGGATGAGACAGGATTTAAATATAAAGATTTCTCAAATACGGTAACCATAAGAGTAAAACAGGTGTACGGCGTCTCATTAACACCGGATTTTCAGTCAATAACTTCCTTCCCTGAAAAGAATATATCTGTTTCTTATGTGCTTAAAAATACAGGAAATGGAAGGGACAAGTATCACATAAATGTTTACAACCTTGCCGATGATGATGGGGATGTAGAGAATTTAAAAATATACGTTGACACAAATGAAAACGGAATTTTAGACCCAGGTGAACAGGAGTATAACAATTCAAATCCTCCTTTTATTGAGAAAGATGGTTATATTCCCCTTATTTTAGTAGGAAAAACACCAAAAAATCCTTCAACAGGTATTTTAAAGGTAAAGGTTTCCGCCTTTTCTCTTGGAAATGATCAGATTTTTGATACTGAAAACATCCTTGAAATAAGGGTAAGCCCTTCTTTTTCTGTTGAAATCTCAAAAGATGCAGATAAAAGTGAAGTTCTTCCAGGGGAAGATATTACTTTCTCTGTTAAAGTTATAAACACCGGAACGGAAGACATCACAGGAAATGATCTTTTAACAGACTTTGATAATGATGGTTCCCCTGAAACAAGAAAGGGTATTATCCTGGAAGATGAAATACCTCCTTATCTTTCCTATGAAGGTTCCTCTAAAGCCCCTTCCAATGCTGTGGTTTTATTTAAAGGGGATAATGATGTTTACTGGAAGGATGATAAAGGAGAAATAACAGGAAAGTTAAAATATATAGGCCTTTTTATAGAAAAGCTCTTACCTGACCAGCAGGCTAAACTTGAGTTTACCTCAAAGGTAGATGATTTAGCCCCAGCAGAGAAAATTGAGAATATTGCTGTTTTAAAAACTTTTAAAGGGGATATAAATTCAAATCCTGTTGTTGTTCAAATAAAAGAAAAAAGCAGTATTGTTCTGGATGATACAGATGACAATGATGCTTACACAGGATCCAACAGATACACAGATAACGATGACACAATGGTTATCTACAGTATGACAACAGGAAAAGGAATGTACGTTGAGTTTTTAAATGAAGTGTGGAACTTAGGAAATAAACCCCAGGTTGTAAATATATTCTGGGATAAAGGTAGCTCTGGAAATGCTAAAGTTGTAGATCAGGTTATCTTCTACAGCGTAGATGGAAATCCTCTTATTGATACAAATGAAGATGGTATTACAGATGTAGGCATTGTTAAACCAGGGGAAAGGGTGTTCTTCAAAACAAGGGTATATATACAGGAAGGAAAAGGAAAAGATGTTATAGTTGCTGTAAAGGGTGTTTCAGAAGACGGAAAATCAACAGACTTTACATTTGACATTATCAAGGATTACCAGCCTGCTACAGCTGTTGTAGATGTTACAGTTTCAACAGGGGCAGGAATTGGACAGGAAAAACTAAAGAAACACAGGGTTGTTGTTTATGAATTTGATCAGGAAGGAAAAAGAACAGAAAAACCCCCTATAGTACTCTGGACAGACGATAACGGTTATATCCTTTACGATGAGGAAGGAAACATCAAACCCCTCTACAATGTCCTTGAAGATGGAAAGAAATACAGAATGACCATATACGGGGAATATAAAAATAAAACCTACTATCTGTCCCCATTTATAAAAAAGGAATATTTTGAGGCTGTTGAAAACACAGGGGAAGAAAAATGCTGGGATAAAGCTGGAAATGAAGTCCCCTGTGATAATAGAAGGGACGTTGTAAAGATAACTGTCCTCAATGACGGAACAAAGCAGATGACACTGCCCCTTGATCCGGCAGGATACGTTTATGATGCTGTAACAAATGAAAAAATAATGAATGCCTGTGTTTACTTTTATAGATGCTCAGATGACAGCTGTACCTCTTACCTGCTGGTTGATAATGATTTACTTGATTACTACTCAAATCCAGATCTAGGAAGACAGACAAACCCTCAGCTTACATCTTCAGCTTATGGTGCAGGTGGTGGTGAAGGAACATTTGAATTTATATTCCACTCATTTGTTCCATCTTTAAGGGGCTGGTATTTTGTGGAGGTTGATTTTGAATGTGCAGGGGCAGATAAAACACTGAAGGATAAGTATAAACCTATAAGGTTGAAAAATTCCCAGGTATGGGTACCTACAGAAGGAAAACCTTATACAGGTGAGAAGTTTTATATAGATGAGGATTTCCCTGGAACAATTCTTATGATAATACCTTTAGGTGGACCAACCACCCAGAACCTTGTTGTTCAAAAAAGTGTTTCCCCATCTACTGCCTCTTTAGGGGATTTTGTGGAGTGGAGCATATCTGTTAAAAACAAAGGGGATACTGTTGTTTATGATGTAAATGCCTATGATTATCTTCCAAGGGGCTTTAGATACAAAAAAGGAAGTGCAAAGGTTAACGGAGCTCCTGCTTCTGATCCGGAGATATCTGGTAATGGAAGGGTTTTAACATTTAACATCGGGAATATAGCCCCCGGGGAAACAAAAACAATTAAGTTCTATACAACGGTTATCTCTTCTGCCACAGAGGGAAGACATAAAAATACAGCTGATGCCCAGGGCTGGGCAGATACCTACCATACAACAAAGATAACCTCAAATAAAGGATTTGCCTATATCCGCATAGTAAAGGGGATTTTCTCTGATAAGGGATACATCTTCGGTAAGGTATTTATAGATCAGAATAAAAACAGGATCCATGATGAAAATGAACCTGTTATAAAAGGGGCAAAGATATATCTGGACAATGGAAGATATGCCGTTACAGATGTTGAAGGTAAGTACCACTTTGATAACCTAAATCCAAGGACATACGTGATAAAAATTGATAAAACATCATTACCGAAAGGGGCAAAACTAGTTCCTCTAAACACAAGGAATGCTGGAGATCCAGATACGGCATTTGTGGATCTTTATCCAGGTGAGATGCACAAAGTTAACTTTGCCCTGGCTCCTTTTAATCCAGAACTTCAAGTTCTGCAAATGAAAAAGAAAGTAAAAGGAAAAATTAAGGTAGAAAGGGGAATAGAGGAAATACTTGTTGAGCCTTTCACAGATAGGATAAAAGTAAAACACTACCTGCTGATAGAAAATAAGTCTAAGGAACCTTTCTACGAGCTTTCTTACAAAGAAAAATCTAAGGCAGTTCCAGAAAAAGGAACTGTTTACCTTAACGGAGCACCTTTTAAAGATCCTGAACTGAAAGATGGGTACTTTAAGTGGGATATCCCTGTTCTTTTACCTGAGGAAAAACTGAAAATAACCTGGATTTCTTCCGTTGGAAGAGGGGTTCTAAAGCCCAGAGCCCAGATAGGCTTCAAACTAACACCAACAGAAAAGGAAATACCGTTAGATGTTAATATTCCTGTTGAGTTTGGGGTTATCAAAGATAAAGAATATCAGGTTGTTGTGTACTTCCCATTTGGAAGTGCCCAGCTTACACCAGAAGGGGAGAAAACATTAATGAAAGTTGTAGAGTACCTTAGAAAAACAAACTTCAAGCATCTGTATATAAAGATAAAAGGACATACAGATGCTATCAGGGTGGTTAATCCTGAAATTAAAAGTAATACAAACCTTTCCCTCTTGAGGGCAGAGACAGTTAAGAAGTTTCTAAAAAAACATCTAATAGATTTAAAAAGGGTTGAGATAAAATGAGGAGATTAGGAATAGCTTTAATCGGAACATCTATCTTAGCCAGTAATGTTTTAGCTGAAGAGATAGAAAAGGTTTATTCTATCCAGATAGGGGCTTTTAGCAAAAAGAAAAACGCAGAGAAAAAGCTAAAATCCTTACCTGAGGAGATAAAAAAGCAGGCTTTTGTTTATATAAACAAAAGGGGCTTTTACACCGTTAGGGTTGGAAAGGCAAAGACCCAGAGGGATTTAGTCAGTATTAAAAGGCTGTTGAAAAGATACAAAATAAAGGGTTTCATCTCAAAAACCATAATAGCCCACAAAGAAGAAAGAAAGCCTGAAGTAAAATCAGTATCATCAAAGGAAACATATAAAGAGGTTATAAAAAAGCAAAAGGAGAAGAAAAAGTCTTCTAAAGGGACGTTAAGTTATTACTCTGTTCAGCTTGGGGCATTCAGCACTGAGTTTAATGCAGAAAAATTTATAAAAAATTTACCAGAAGATATAAAAGAAAAAGCTTTTATATACAAAAATGAAAAAGGTTTTTATACAGTCAGGGTAGGAAAAGCTGGAAATGTAAAGGAGTTGAGATTTTTAAAGAAGCTCTTAAGGAAACATGGTTTAAAAGGGTTTGTGGTAAAGACAAAAGAGTTTCAGCAGGTAAAAAAGCCGGAAAATGTTATAAAGGAGAAAACATCTATAAAAGACAGAATTCCTGCAGTTGCATCATCTGAAAAAATTGTTTCCACAGAAAAAAGAATTAAGCCAAAAAAGGCTTCTATCTTTTATTCTATACTTGTAGCGATAACCGGAAATAAAGAACTTGCTGAGGATATAAGAAAGGATTATGAAAAGAAATATAATCTAAAAACATTCATAAAGGAAAAATCAGCATCCTTTGGAAAAAAAGAGTATTACGTTTACCTTGGGGAATTTCTGTCAGAAGAAGAAGCAAGGGCTTTTATGTCTAAAAACCTTTCAGGAACATATCCTATAGAAGCTATAGAAAGGGTATCTGAAGAGGTTCCTACACAAGATACAAATATTAAAAAAGAGGTTTCCCTCAAAGAAGCACCTACAGAAAAAGAGTTTAAACCTGTAGAGCCAGATGGAAAGATAAAACCAATTTATTCTGTTCTTATTTTAAAAACGGAGGATAAAAAAGAAGCAGAAGCTAAAAAAAGGGAAATTGAAGAAAAGTTCCCTGAGGTTAAGGTATTTATAAAAGAAAGGATTATAGGCTTCAAAAAGAAGGAATATCTGGTTTATGCAGGGGAATTTTCTTCAATAGAAGAATCGGAGGATTTTGCTTCTAAATTCATAAGTGGGGAAGCAGGAAGACCTGATATTGTAGGCTATTCCTGTGCCGAAGCGGAAATAGTAGATGGTAAGCTTGTCTTTATAGATGAAGAAGCAAAGGATACCCTTGAACCTGTAGTTGAGAACTCCCTTTCACCGGAAGGAACACCTGAAAATAGAAGGGTTGAAGTTAAGGTTATACCTTTTGGCTCCTCAGAAAAGGAAATAGATATTTCCCAGTATCTTAAAAAAGGTCTTTATGTACTGAATATATGGGTTCCTAAAATACACTATCTACCAGAAATAAAAGATATACACCTTGTATTTAAACCACCACAGGGATTTAGCTATGTTCTAAACAGTGCAGTTTTAAATGGAAAAAAGGTTTATCCTAAAAAAGAAGGTGGTTTTTATATTGTTGCAGTACCTGAACTTAGAGGATCAGATGAGATTGATTTCAAACTTCAGTTCTTAGCAAAAGATAAAGTATCTTTAAAGGATATGCCTGTTCTTATCTTAGGGAAAGATGATAGGGGGCATATTGTAAAAATCTATGGATTTGATAAATACAAAGAAGAGGCTGTTCAGGTTTTAAAACTTTACCAGAATGAAGAAAGCAAAGAAAAAGCAAGAGAAATAAAAGTAGAGTACGGAATTTCTTATCCAGAAGATAATCAAACCCAGACCCAGCAGTCTACAGACATAATCATAAATCTTCCTTTAAATACCAAGTACAAGCTATATGTAAATAACAGGGAAGTCTCTGATAAGAAAATTGGTGAGAAGTTAAAGGATAAGGATAGAAATCTCCTATCTGTTAGATATGTAGATGTCAAACTTCAAAGGGGAAAAAATGAGATAGTTTTAAGAACAGATAAAAACACAAGCTATAAAAAGGTGATATTTGTTTCTGATGATGTTTCCAGACTGAGGGTCCGTATTTTACCAGAAAAACCCCCTGCAGATGGAAAAACCCCTGCCTATGTAAGTATAGAACTACTTGATAAAGATGGAGTTCCTATAAAAAACACCACGTTTATAGAGGTTTATGTTGATAAAGGGGATATATGGGATGAATCAACAGGGGAATGGATAAGGTTTGGGGACAGGCCTTTAAAAGTAAAAGCATACAGCGGAAAGGCCGTTTTAAAACTATCACCTGCTTCTTCAACGGAAGAAAGAAGACTTAAAGTATGGTACGGAGAAATAGAAAAGGAATACACAATAAGATTTTATCCTGAAAAAAGACCCTGGATTGTTGTAGGTAATCTGGAAGCAGGTATAGGATTTGGAGACACAAAAAACAACCCTGATCAAACAAAAATGCCCTTTAAACATAAAGATGGAACAAGATTTCAAGGAAATGCATCTGTTTTTGCTAAAGGTAGTATAAAAGACTACACAGTAACGGCAAGATATCAGACGGAAAAACCTGATGATGTTTTAATGAACCAGAATATTCCTTCTACAGAGGAAAACCAGTATTACCCTGTTTATGGGGATGACAGTGAGCAGTACTTTGAGGCAAGAAGTAAAAATAGGCTGTTTTTAAAGGTAGAGAAAGATTTATCTTACTTTATGTTTGGGGATTACAACACAAACTTAGGTTCAGACCTTGAGTTTAACAGATATAACAGAACATTCAACGGTGTTGATCTTAACATACAGAAGGAAAAAGATTACAGATTTCAGGGTTTTATCACAAAAAACAGCCAGGAACAGTTAAAAGAAGAGATACAGGGAAGAGGAATATCCGGTCCTTATTTCTTAAAAAATTCTGTAAGGGAGTTTTCTGAAAGGATATGGATAGAAACAAGGGATAGATTTAATCCAAATATCATTATTAAAAGGGAAGAACTAAAAAGATTTACAGATTACACTATAAATTATGAAGAAGGCTTTATTATATTCCATGAGCCTATAAAACAGTACGATGACAACTTTAATCCAAATTACATTGTAGTTCTGTACGAAACAGATAACCTTCAAGAAGAAAAGTACACCTACGGATTAAGGGGAGAAAAACATTTACTTGATGGAAAGCTTAGACTTGGTTTAACAGGAATAAAAGAAGAACACGTTCTAACAGATAAAAAACTCTACGGGGCGGACTTTTTATACGAAACAGATAAACTTAGACTTTTAGGGGAAATTTCAAGGACAGAAACAGATAATGATGGTTATGCAGGGAAAATTGAGGGAAGATATGCCTTTAACCAGTATTTTTCAATAGGTGGGTACTACAAAAGGGTAAAGGAAGGATATCAGAACCTTTCAGCTGTTACTGCAGACCAGGGTTATGAAACATACGGAGGAAATATAACCGCTACAACAAAAGACGGCAAAACAAGGGTTACAGCTGAGGCGGTTGTTGAAAATAGGGATATAAACAGAAAAACCGGAAGCCTGCTTGTTGACCACAGACTTAATGAAAAAATCTCCTTTACATTAGGAGGAAGATTACATAAAGAAACAAATACGGCAGGAACAGACACAAGAGCTTTAGCAATAGCCGGATTAACATACAAACCTACAGAAAAACTGTCCATATCCTTAAGAAGGGAACAGGCTATTAAAGATGATAAAGCCAGCCAGTACTATCCAACCAGAACTATAGGAAGGATTGATTATAGGGTATCAAACTGGTTTAACACCTACTTACAGTCAGAATATCAGGAAAGGGCAGACAAAGACATATCCCTTACAACATTAGGTTTAGAAGGAAGGCTGAAGGAAAATACAACAGCATTCTCCAAATATACAATAGATGATGGGATAAGTGGCTGGAGAACCCAATCACACATAGGATTAAATCATCTGTTTAAATTTACAGATAAGATTTCCGGGGATATATCTGTTGAAAATGTAAGGACATTCTCCGGAGATGATACAGGGGATTACACAGCTTTAGCTTTAAGGGGTGCTTACCTCCAAAATAAAAGGTACAAACTGTCTGCAGGTTATGAAATAAGATTTGGGGATTTTCAACCAAATCACCTCCTTACCCTTGGGGGTGTTGCAAAGGTTGGAAAATCAGGAACCCTTCTTATAAGGGAAAGGTATTTTAAAAATGAAAAGCATCAGAATGACTTACTCTTAGGGTTTGCCTACAGACCAGTTGATACAGATGTATGGAATAGCTTATTTAAGTTAAGGTGGAAGGCTGCTAAAGGGGAACTTTACAACCATAAATATATAGGCTCTTTACATCTTAATGTTCAACCAAATCCAAAACTGAGAACATCCTGGCAGTATGCCTTTAAATATACTACTGGAGGTCCAGTAGGAAACACATTTATAGATATATACAGGGGAAGATTTTCTTACGATATAACAGACAAAATAGATATTGGTGCCCATGGAGGTATCCTCTGGGATCATAAAAATAAAAACTACTCTTATGCTTATGGACCGGAAATTGGATACACCCTGTTTAAAAATTTCTGGGTAAGCGTAGGATACAACGTTCAGGGCTTCCATGATGATGATTTTGAAGAGGCTAACTACTGGGCGAAGGGTGCTTATCTCAAATTTAGATTAAAGTTTGATGAAGATCTCTTTAAAAGATTTTTAAAAGAATAAAAGAGGGAAAAAATGAGAGGAAAAAATATAGTTTTTCTTTTAGCACTTTTAGGATATTTCTACACAGCTACCTCAGCAACTGTTTCAGGATATGTTTATGAAGATATAAATGCAGATAGCGATTTAGGGGATAAAAAACCTGCCGTAAACGTAACAGTGAAGCTTTTTGATGCTGGTGGAAAGCTACTTGAAACAACTTCAACAGATAATGATGGATTTTACAGTTTTGACCTTACAGATGGCGATTACTACATTGTTGTAGATTCAAAAACAGTTTCACCATTTATGGGGTTTAGATCCGGATACAGCCTGTCAGACGTATGGGCAGAAGAAACGTATATAGAAGCCCCTTCAAATGATACATCGTATTCTAAAGGGCTGTGTGATACCGATGCAAATCCTGACACCCCACCTGAAGAAGTGTCAGGTAGATCAGCCTGCTTTGGAGGAGCTTACGGAAACAAAAGTGATGATGCTTCAAGTTTAGAAAGTGCAGAACATAAAGCTAAAGTTCATATAGAAAACAATAAAAGCCTATCCGGATTAAATTTTAGATTTTCTTTTAATGCTGTAACAAATGTAAACGACCAGGATGATGATTCAGACAATAATAGAACGTGTCAGGGGTGCCTTAGACAGTTTATCCAGAATGCCAATGCTATAGTTGGCGGAAATACAATGCGCTTTATCCCTGTGGTTCCAAAAAATGCAGGAAACTGGTGGAAGATAACAATTATAGAAGGTTTGCCCCAACTAAAGGATGAGAAAACAATAGTAGATGGTACTGCTTATTCATACAAAGATGGAGCAACAGACCTTAATACAAATAATTGCGAGGTTGGAACTGGCGGAACTGTTGGTATTGATAAAATTTCTTTTCCACTTTTTGAATGTAAGGAACTTGAGATAGATGGGAATAAAGTATCTCAACCTGTTTTTTCGGTAAGTGGAAACGCGGTTAGTATAAGTATAAAAAACATGGCTATATATAATGCGAAAGAAGAAGCTGTTAAATTATATGGAGGTAACGGAAGAAATAGAGAAATATCCTATATGTTTATAGGCTTACGGGCAGATGGTTCAGTTCCACCTGATTCTGAGAAAAATGAATATTATGGAATACGTCAACTTTCCCCATCATCTCCACCTCCTTCCGGTTCATTTAATATGTATGTTCATCACTGTTATGTATCCCATAATGGTTATAGCGGAATACTTGGAGTTACCCCGTATAGCAGCATAAAGGTTGAATATAACGAAGTGTCTTCCAACGGATGGAATTCAGACAGTCACGATGGTATTGATGTAGATGGTGTAAACTCTATTGTGAGATATAACTTAGTTTATGGACAAACAGTTAAAAGCCAACCTGATGGAGGTGGCTCCGGAATAGAGATAGGTTCCCGTCCTTCGGAAGAAGCAGATAAGGAAACGAATACAATTGTTGAAAACAATACAGTAAAAGATTCAAACTTGGCCGGAATAACCATACGTAAAGGGGGAACAGGGGTAAAAATAACAAAGAATATAATTACAAATAATTCTGTAGGAATATACATAAACGCTGAGGGAAGAAATACCTATAAAAATACCATCTCCCAAAATGAAATATATGGTAATGCTAATCTGGGAATTGACCTTGGAAACGTAAGTGTTACGGAAAAGGAAGGGGAGGGGGTTACCCCGAATAATGGGGATCTAAATGAAGAATATGGAAATTTCGAAATTGACTATCCTATTATCTTGTCTGCAGTATTATCAGGAAACTCCTTAGATATATCGGGATATATTGGAAGCAGAAAGAATGGCAAATTGTTATCTGGAAATTTTAAGGTTGAGATCTTTAAAGCTGACAATAACCCTCCAAATCAGGATGGAGAAATAGAGGAAGGGGATGGTAAATCTGTTCCCCATGGTGAGGGGAGATACTATTTAGGTACATGTGAAATTTCCCTTGATTCTGAGGGCAACTTCCAGTGTAATCTGACTGTTGATAATGCCGTTATTTCTGAAGGAGATTTTATAACAGCTACAACAACAGATGCTGATGGAAATACATCTGAATTTGGACCGAATCAGGCAGTAGTAAGTGGCGTAGTAGTTTCAGGTACTATTTTTGAAGATGAGACAGGGGATGGCTTAAATGATGGAGATGTAAATCTAAATGATAATGCAGGTGATCAGAAGGCCCTTGCTAATGTAAAAGTTTATGCATTTGAGGATGATGGGAATGGTATACCTGACATAAATGACGGCCTGATTAGCTATGCAACAACTGATGAACAGGGGAGATATAAACTAAATTTAGAAAAGAACAAAACTTACTGGATAGTTGTAGATTCAAAGACAGTTTCTCCAACTGCAGGATTTAATTCAGGGTTTGATATATCAGACGTCTGGGCAGAGCAAACCTACGCTCCAAAAGGGGGATTATGTGATACAGATGCAGATGGTGGTACGCAACCCCAGGAGCTTTCACAGGCAGGGGTATGCTTTGGTGGAGCCTACGGAGACAAAAGTGATGATGCTTCAGATCTAAGTACAGCGGAACACGTAGCAAAAGTAAGTGTAGGGGATACAGATGTAACAGGAGTAGATTTTGGATTTTCTTTTAATGTAGTAACAAATATAAATGATCAGGATGATGATCCAGACAATAACAGAACATGCCAGGGGTGCTTCAGGCAGTTTATCCTGAATGCCAATGCTATTAACGGTGCAAACTCCCTGCGTTTTGTTCCTGCGGTTCCTCCAAATAAAACAAACTACTGGAGCATAACCGCAAACGCAA
>CAZHWB010000130.1:0-11121 GCA_964536105.1 uncultured Aquificales bacterium
CTTTTTGTCTTCCAAATCCTTTTGCTTCAGAAACTGTCATTCCATAAACTCCGATTTCCGTAAGGGCATCCTTTACCTCATCAAGTTTGAAAGGTTTGATAATAGCTTCTATCTTTTTCATAAAAAACCTCCAATCCTTTATTATTTGATATTTCAATTTTGTTGCCATTTTAAAAAACAAATAAAAACAATTACTTACAAAATGAAAAATTTTTTGAACTGCACTATATTTATGCAGTAAGCACAATTTTTATGCACCAATATCAAAAACTACCATTTTAATCTCAGTGTAGTCCTCAATTGCAAACTTAGGCCCTTCTCTACCTATACCGCTTCCTTTTACTCCACCATAGGGCATATGGTCTGCTCTAAAGGTAGGTATATCATTTATAATAACCCCGCCTACCTGTGCCCCTTCTATAAACTTCCAGGCGTTTTTTATGTTGTTTGTAAATACTCCAACCTGGAGACCGTAATTTGTTTTATTTACAAGCTCAAGGGCTTCATCCATATCTTTAAACCTTTTTACTGTAACAACTGGAGCAAAAGCCTCTTCATAAAAAAGTTTTGATTCTTCTGGAACATCTACGACAACGGTAGGTTTAAACACCGTTTTTTCTGCTTCTCCCCCTGCAGCAACCTTTGCTCCCTTTTCAACAGCTTCCTGTATCCAGGATTGAATTCTGTTTACCTCATCAACAGTTATAATAGGTCCCACATCTGTTTCTTCATCCATTGGATCTCCAAACTTTAGTTTTGAGACCTCTTTCTTTAAAAGTTCATAAAATCTGTCTGCAACTTTTTCATGGACCAAAATTCTCTGGACAGATATACATACCTGACCTGCTACAGCAAAACCGCCTAAAGTGGCTTTTTTTGCTGCCTTTTCTAAATCTGCATCTTCGTCAACAACAACTGCCGAGTTTGAACCAAGCTCCATAACTATCTTTTTAAGCCCTGCCTGTTTTGCTATGATTTCTCCTACCTTTAGTGAACCTGTAAATGAAACAACCCTGACATCAGGATGGGTTGTCATAGCCTGTCCTACATCGGCAAATCCAGGAATTATAGAAACAGCCTCTTCAGGAACACCAGCTTCTAAAAAAAGCTCGCATATCATTGTAGGGGAGAGGGGAGTTCTTTCAGAAGGTTTAAGAACAAAGGAACAGCCTGCAGCTATGGCAGGGGCTATTTTATGAACTGTGAGATTTAAAGGAAAGTTAAAGGGTGTTATTGCCGCCACTATTCCTGCTGGTTCTCTAAAATAAAATCCCCTTTTCCCAATTCCATTTGGGGAGGCATCTACCTGGACATATTCACCTTCTATCCTTTTAGCCTCTTCAGCAGAGAATGTTATTGTATTTACAGCCCTTTCAACTTCTGTTCTTGCTTCTCTAATAGTTTTTCCAACTTCATAAACAATTGTTTTTGCAAATTCTTCCTTCCTTTTTTCTAAAAGCTGGGCTACTTTTAAAAGGATTTTGTATTTTTCGTAGGCTGTTAGTTCTTTTAGTTTTTTTAATCCGATTTTTGCCTTTTCTACAGCTTTCTGGACATCTTCAGGGGATCCTTTTGGAACTTCTCCAATTTTTTCCTGGGTATATGGATAGATAACATCTATTTTTTCGTCTTTGTTGACAGGCTTACCGCCTATATACATGGGAAAGCTTATCATACTTTCCTAACCTCCAGACTTTATAATATTTTAACAGTATATTTATGATTTTGAACAGGTTTAATTGATGATTGATTTTTTAAAAGGAAAAACTGTTTATTCAACAGAGGGTTTTTGTATTATACAAATAGGTCCTATTGGTATTAAAATTATAACTCCTTATAAAATTGAAGGAGAGGTTCATATTTTTACAAAGCTGTATATAAAGGACGAGGAGCCTGTTATCTACGGATTTAAATCAAGGGAGGAAAGGGATCTTTTTGAGAGACTCATATCTGTTTCAGGGATAGGGGTAAAACACGCTTTTTCCCTTATAAAATATCTTTCAGCAGAAAAGGTTGTCCAGGCTATTGAAGAAAGGGATGTAGCAGTTCTTTCATCTGTTCCTGGTATAGGGAAAAAAACTGCCCAGAGGCTTATTTTTGAACTGCAGGGAAAACTTTCCTTTTATGAAAATGAAATAATGGAAGATGCTGTTGAAGCCCTTGTTGAACTTGGTTTTCAAAAGAAAGATGCGGTAAAGGCTGTCAGGGAAGTTATAAAAAGGGAAAAATTGACTTCTGTTCAGGAAATAATTAAAAAAGCGCTTATATTTTTATCTACAAGCTGATTTTACTGGAGATAATATGGAAGGCATTAAAGAAATCATAAATGACAGTTTTCTCAGGGAAGAATTTATAAAATGTATAAAGTACAAAACATTAAATAAACAGTATCTTCCCAAGTACCCTGTTTTGAATGATTACTGCTATCAGCTGTGGAATGTTGATTTCCAATATCAGGTATTTATGCATATTCTAAAAGAATATACATCCCGTTATAAAGAGCTTTTAAATGTTTTATCGGAGCTTCTGTTTCAAACAATCATTTCTAATCTTGATAATATAGAGGCCATATCCTACATTGCTGAAGAAGACAAGGAGTTTGAAAATTTATATCAGCTTTATGGAGATGTTTTTGAAAAGGACAAAGAAGATTTAAACAGCTATATAAAAAATCTAAAGGCTGAAATTTTCAGATCATATCCAGATGTAAAAGGGCTTCTTTTAAGGAAACTTTCCTGGTTTGAGGAAGATGATGCAGAGAAGATAGCATTTTTAAAGGAAGGATTATCCCTGTGTGAAGACAGGTTAGAAAGAAAACTTATCTATTACGAACTTTTACAGCTTCTTATTGTGAATGGGTATGTGGATGAGATAGAGGAGTTCCTAAAAAAAGCTGAAGAAGAGTTCCCTGGAGAGGAACTTTTTTATGAGATATACGGCCATTTAGGGATGTTTCATATAGAAAATGAGGATTATAAAAAGGGGGTACAAAATTTAAAAATATTTTACCAGTGGCTTGTTTACAAAAGCTTGAATAAAGAAGAGGATACAGAGTATTTAAATGGAAATCTTATTGTATTTTTAACAGTTTTAGGAAAACAGCTTTTCCAGGAAGGTGATTTTAAGGAGGCCAGCAGGGTTTTTGATTTTGCTTTTTACATGCTGAAAAATTTCCTTCCTGAAATACACGAAAATGAACCTCCCATAACAAGGTCTATTTTAGAAGAAAATATCCACTCATTCTTACTTGAATATACCGATTTCCTCCATATATCCCTTGAAAAAAGTAAAAAAGATATATTTGAAGGTCTAAAAAAGGAGATCCTTTCCTCAAAAACACTAAATAAAGATCTTAAAGAAATAATAAAGGTTTTTTTTATACCTGAAACTGAATAATAACAAGAAAGCAAAAATTTTCTATAAAAAAAGCAGAAATCAAATTTTATAAAATTACACTTGCAAAATTTTAGTATCTTATTATAATATTATATAACAATAAATTTTTAGGGAGGTGAGAGCCATGGAAAGAAGAAATGTTCCTGCAGCATTTGTATGGAATCCATTTAGAGAACTTGCAAGAATTGAACAGGAATTAAATAAAGTGTTTAATGAGCTTGTTCCTACAAGAACAGCAAGTGAGGTTTCCCAGGTTCAGGGATGGACTCCCAGGGTTGATGTTTATGAAAAGGATAACAAGATAGTTATAGAAGCTGAAATTCCAGGTGCTAAAAAAGAAGACATAGAGGTTAAAATAAGGGATAATGCTGTCGTGATAAAAGGTGAAGTTAAGAAAGAAGAAGAGAAGAAAGAAGAAAACTACTACAGAAGTGAAAGATTTTACGGAGTTTTTGAAAGGGTTATCCCTCTACCTGCAGAAGTAAAAGCAGAAGAGGCAAAAGCATCCTTTGAAAATGGAATCCTTAAACTTGAAATACCAAAAGCAACAGCAGAAAAAGAGGTAAAAATAGAAGTTCAATAATCCTAAAGGGAGGCAAACCTGCCTCCTTTTTTTTATAATAGTCTCAAAAAATCCAGAGGAAAAAAATGAGACTATTAATACTTGTGTTTCTTTCTATTTTTTATTTTTCTTTGGCCCAGGTAAAAATCACAGCAACGGTAAAACCCCTTGCAGATATCGCAAAGGAAATTGTAAAGGAAAAGGGAAGTGTTGTCTTTTTGATACCTCCAAATGTTTCAGTCCATTTCTACGAATATAAAATAAGTGATATTAAAGCTGTATATGACAGTGATATATTTATCTTTATAGGTACCGGTGAGCCAAATATTAAAAATCTGCAGAAAAATGCAAGAAAAGAGAAAATAAATGTAAGTAAACTACAAAACCTCCACAGAATTGAGCACTTTGAATTTGGGGAAGAAGAAGATCACCACCATTCAAATTCTATTCATCCGGCGGTATGGCTAGACCCTTATAATGCTAAAGTAATAGCAAAAGCTGTATATAAAAAACTCCTGTCTATAGATCCAAAAAATGCAGACATTTACAGGAAGAACCTAGAATCTTTCAATCTACGTGTTGATAATCTGTACAAATATGGGAAAAAACATTTTTCATCTTTAAAAAACAGGTATTTTATATCCTACCATTATACATGGCCTTATTTTGTGAAGGCTTTTGATCTTGTTTATCTTGATGTTGTAGAATTAGGCCACGGTAGGGAGCCAACACCTAAGCATATAGTAAACCTTATAAAAAAAATAAAAGACTACAATATAAGAACAATTTTTGCAGCTAAACAGTTTTACAACCCAAAATATGGAAATCTTTTGGTGAAACAAACAGGTGTAAAAATTGTATTTTTAGATCCATTTGGGGAAGATAAAGACTATATACAGATGCTTAGATTTAATATAGATACAGTTTATAAAAATCTGAAATAAGAGAAATAGATGCAACCTCTAATAACCCCTGAAATGGCTGTTGGATTTGCCCTTGTAGTTTCAAGGGTCATAGGTATTTTTATGAGTATTCCATTTTTAAATACAAACTTTGTTCCTTTAAATATCCGTATACTTCTTGTACTGTCCCTTTCTTTTTTCTTTGTAAAAATCCTGCCAATTCAGGTGTCTTTAGAGCACTTTACCCTTTTTACATTTTTTTTACTGACTGTAAAGGAAGTTGTGATAGGTTTTCTTCTTGGTCTTTCTGTTAGTTTATTTGTGGCTGCTTTTTCCTATGCAGCGGAGATAATAAGTTATTTTATGGGATTGACTATAGCCAATGTTTTTGATCCTGCATTTGGTCAGATTTCTGTTTTTGATAGATACTTTATCGCTTTATTTTATCTTTTATTTTTTGTCACAGGAGCTTATCAGATATTCATAGGCTCTATACTAAAAAGTTTTGAGCTTATTCCGGTTCTGGAACCTATAAATTTTGATGGATTTTTATTTGTTCTTGAGAAACTTCCTGTTATTTTTTACTACGGTTTTAAAATGGCTTTTCCATTTGCATTAATACTTTTTATTATCAATGTTGCCCTTGCCCTTGTAAATAGACTTATCCCCCAGATAAATGTCTTTATTGTAGGACTTCCATTACAGATTTTTGTGGGACTTGCTTCCCTTACTGTAGGAGCTGCTGTTTTAATATATTTTGGTATAAGGATAATAGATGATATGGTTCAAACCTACCTTAATACTTTAGGAATACTGGGAAAATAAAATGGCAAAAGATCCAAGCAAAACAGAAAAAGCCACCCCCCGGCGTAGGCAGAAAGCAAGGGAGGAAGGGCAGGTCCCAAGGAGTATGGATATTCCTATTTCCGCAACCCTTATAACAATTTTTTTACTTATGTTTTTTTATATCCCGTTTTCTTACAACTATCTTTTAGAGTATTTTAGATACACCTTTTCAGACCCTTTTCATAAAATACCTGCACTGAATACAGCTTTTGTATACGATACAGTAAAAGTTTTGGCTATCTTAATAGCCCCTGTATTTTTTGTTCTTCTTAGTGTAGGTGTTATTTCTAACGTTGCCCAGTTTGGATTTTTACTTACATTAAAACCCCTTATCCCAAAGTTAAACAGGATAAATGTTATATCAGGACTTGGGAGACTTTTTTCTATAAAAACTGCATTTGAGCTTTTAAGAAATCTTTTAAAACTATCATTTGCAACTATTGTAGCTTATTTTCTTGTTAAGAATATGATATCCCAGACATTTTCCATGTCCTTTATCTCCCTTCACGATGAGATTTACTACCTGTTTAAGTATGTAATGACCCTTATTCTTGCTTTTGCCTTAATGTCAATCCCTATAGCTGTTATTGATTACCTTTATAGAAGATGGGAATATGAAGAAAATATCAAAATGAGCAAAGAAGAAATAAAAGAAGAAAGGAAACTGTATGAAGGAAATCCCCAGATAAAAGCGGCTATACGTAAGAAACAAAGAGAACTGGCAATGATGAGAATGATGGCTGAAGTCCCAAAGGCTGACGTTGTTATAACAAACCCGGATCACTATGCTGTAGCCCTAAAGTATGAAAGGGGAAAAATGGCTGCTCCTAAAGTTATTGCAAAAGGTAAAAATCTGGTAGCAGAAAAAATAAAAGAGATAGCAAAGGAAAATAATGTTCCTATTGTTGAGGATCCTCCTCTAGCAAGGACACTGTACTCCAGCTGTGAAATAGGGGATTTTATTCCTGAAAATCTTTATGTTGCCGTTGCAAAAATCCTAGCGCAAATTTATAAAAAAAGGAAAACATTTTAAAGGAGAGTGGAATGAGAAAACCAGTCTTAGCCGTTTTTTTGATTTTGTTCATGTTTGCTTCATCCTTTGGTTTCACCCTGCAGAAAAAAGGTATTATAATCCCCGCTTATTTTTATGATTCCCAGATATGGGACAGGCTTTTTGAAGGAAAAAATGATAATGTTGATTTTATCGTTATTGTAAATCCCGCAAGTGGACCTGGGGAAGTTCAAGATCCCCACTATGTTGATATTGTAAATAGACTTAATCTTGAGGGGATGATAGGTATAGGTTATGTTCATACATTATGGGGTAGAAGGGATATTCAGGAAGTAAAAGAGGAGATAGATAGATGGCTGTCCTTTTATCCTGGAATAAAAGGATTTTTTTTAGACCAAGCCTCAAACAGCCAGTCGGAGCTTGATTATTACACAGAACTTTATCAGTATATAAAGAGCAAAGGGGATTTTGTTGTTGTTTTAAATCCAGGGACAAAACCGGATATCTCCTACTATTCCATCTCCGACTATATTGTAAGCTATGAAAGTCCATACTCAACCTTTACAGGATGTCAAGGGGATATTCCAGAGCAAAGTGCATGTATTATTTATTCTGTTCCAGAAGAAAAACTGGAAGAAATTATAAACAGTCAAGATGTCAGGTTTATTTATATAACTGACGATGGTGGAGATAATCCCTATGATTCCCTTCCAACGTATTATGAAAAGGAGGTTTCCCTTTTAACTAAAAATTTACTGCCAGAAACAACGCCAGCTAGGGGCATCATAATTCCAGCTTACTTTTATGATGGTAATATATGGGAAAGATTGCTAAATCAAGACACAGCAGGTTTAAATGTTATAACAATTGTAAATCCTGCAAGCGGTCCAGGAAGCAGACCTGATCCCCATTACAGGGATATAATCAGCAGGCTAAGCCAAAAGGGTATCACCCCTGTAGGATATGTATATACAGAATACGGAAGAAAACCCTTAAGGAAAGTAAAAAAAGAAATTAGAAAATGGCTGAGATTTTATCCAGATATAAAAGGTTTCTTTATTGACCAGGTTTCAACAGAAAGGAAAAAACTCAGATATTACAGAAAAATTTACAGATTTATAAAAAGAAAAGGAAACTTTACTGTTATTTTGTCTCCAGGGGCAGTTCCCCACTTTAAATATTACAAAATTGCAGATTACGTTATCAGTTTTGTTGGTAGATATGAAAACAACGGTATATGTGAAACAAGGAAACCGGAAAAAGATGGATGTATAGTATATGGGGCAACATACGATCAGATGATGGATATTTTATACAATAAAAATGTTAATCTTATATATGTAACAGATGATGGGGATTTTAATCCCTTTGACAGTCTTCCAGGTTATCTAGAGGATGAAATAGAATTTATAAAACAGTAGTTTCAAGCCCTGCCTTCTGCAGGGTTTTTTCACAAAAATATTCCTCCTTTCTTTAAAATTTGTAGTTTAATGTTTATAGAAAAATCTTTCCCCTGGAGGAGAATATGGACGCAAAAGGATACGCTCTGCACCTTGCAAAAGAGGCAAAAAAGGCTGAAAAGGAGCTTATAAAGATAACAACAGATATAAAAAACAATGCACTGCTGAGGACTGCAGAACTTTTAATAGAAAGAAAGGAGGAACTTCAGGAGGCGAATAAAAAAGATTTAGAACTGGCAGAAAAGAAAGGATATTCAAAAGCCCTCCTTGACAGGCTCGCTTTAAATGAAAAAAGAATAAATGGGATGGTTCAGGTTTTAAAAGATGTAGCTTCCCTTCCTGATCCTGTTGGGGAAGTTATTTCTATGTGGACAAGGCCTAACGGCCTTAAAATAGGACAGATGAGGGTACCTTTAGGAACCATTCTTATCATATATGAAGCCAGGCCTAATGTAACAATTGAAGCAGCTTCACTGTGTATGAAATCATCAAACAGCGTCATTTTAAAAGGGGGAAGCGAAACAATAAACTCAAATAAAGTTCTTGTTGATATACTGAAGCAAGCAGCAAGGGAAACAGGTTTTCCTGAAAAAGCTATACAGTTTGTAGCAAAAACAGATAGGGAGATAGTAAATGAACTTTTAAAATTAGATGAGTATATAAATGTTGTTATTCCAAGGGGAGGAGAAGGACTTATAAGAGCGGTTGCAGAAAAAGCGACAATGCCTGTTATAAAACACTATAAAGGGGTCTGCAATCTATACATAGATAATGAGGCAGATTTTGATAAAGCACTAAATATAGCTTACAATGCAAAGGTTGAAAGGCCTTCTGTTTGTAATGCTATAGAAAATCTTATAGTCCATAAAGATATAGCAGATAAATTTTTACCTGAAATCGCCTATTACTACGGAAAGGCTGGCGTTGAAATGAGGTGTGATGAAAGGGCATTGGAAATACTAAAAGATGATCCAAAGGCTAAAGATACAGAGGTAGTTCCTGCAACAGAAGAGGATTTTTATGAAGAATTCCTTGATCTTATTATTGCAGTAAAGGTTGTTGATTCTTTAGATGAAGCTATTGATTTTATCCATAAATACGGTTCTTCCCATTCTGAAAGTATTGTTACAGAAAACTATACAAAAGGAATGAGATTTATAAATGAGGTTGACAGTGCAGCTGTTTATATAAATGCATCTACAAGATTTACCGATGGTAATGAGTTTGGTTTAGGGGCTGAAATGGGTATCTCTACAGATAAAATCCATGCAAGGGGTCCAATGGGACTAAAAGAACTTACCATTCCTAAGTTTATTATTTTTGGAAATGGACATATAAGAAACAACGTAGGTATTCCAAAGGAAGAGGAAAACATAGAAATAAATACAGAAGCGTGTAACCTTTAAAAGGAGGTTTCCTGCCTCCTTTTAGTAGTCAAAAATAAGGGAAGTTAGAAAGGTAGTATCTGTTTTTTGATAATCTGGAGAAGGTGGACTGTGCTGGTAAGCTATTTTATATCCTATTCCTAAGGATAAATGATCATTGATCTTTACCTCTAAAGATGTTGTTGAGTTAATAAAATAAACTGTAAGTTCTTTGAAAGACTGTAGATAACTTATATCCTCCTTGAACTTCAGGTTTTCCTTTATAATCCAGGTGTACGATACCTCTGTCTTTCCTGAAGTATAATCATTTGTTCCACCGGATTTAAGGTCCTCAAATGTATAGCCTAAAGAAAAAAGGACTTTAAAATAATGTTTTTCCGTTTTTATAAAATCATATCCAATTCCTATTCCCCATACGGTTCTGTAATCGTATCCTGAAAATCTGTCCTGCAGGTAATCCCCCTGAATAAATCCAAATAGTTTTCCTGTAAAAAGTCTCTCAATTCTTCCAAGTAAATAAAGTCTGTTTGTATTCTCCTGGTTATCAGCCTTTCCATACAAAAACTCACCCTTTGTGTAGTACCTGTCAGGTATACTGCTTTTTTTTGCTTCTATTTTTAGGGCTAATGTTTCTGTATCTGAATTTCCAGACGTTTTTACATAAGAAACTTCAGAATGGGTTTTCCAGCCCTCTGTTTCTTGGGCATAAGAAACAAAAACTACACCAAGTATCAAAAGTAAAAAGCTAAAATTTCTCATCTTCGGAAAGCCCTTTTTTAAATATTATCGCTTTTTTATCTTTTTTTTAAAGGGAGGACATAAAAGCCTCCCTATTAGTTTTATTTAATAATCTTTGCAACTACTCTTCTATTTTTAGCCCTTCCTTCTTCAGTATCATTTGGGGCTACAGGCATAGATTCCCCATAACCTTTCGCAATAATTCTATCTGGTGATATACCGTATTTTTCAACAAGAACCTTTTTGACAGCTTCAGCTCTCTTTTGGGATAGTTTTAAGTTATACTTTGCTGAACCTACACTATCGGTATGTCCCTGTATTTCAACCTTGATTTTTGGGTTATCTTTAAGGAATTTAGCAAATTTCTCAAGAACAGGATAGTATTCTGGTTTTATATCCCATTTATTTGTATCAAAATGAACTTCAAGTTTTACTTCCTGGAAGCAACCTTTTTCATCAACTTTATATCCTTCAGGGGTGTTAGGGCATCTGTCTTTATAGTCAGGGACACCGTCTTTATCACTGTCTAATGGACACCCGCTGCTGTCTACTTTTACCCCTTGTGGTGTATCTGGACATCTGTCTTTGTAGTCAGGAACACCGTCCTTATCACTGTCTATAACTACAGGACATCCATATTTATCAACCTTTGTTCCTGCAGGTGTGTCAGGACATCTGTCTTTATAGTCAGGAACGCCGTCTTTATCACTGTCTAATGGACATCCACTGCTGTCCACTTTTACCCCTTGTGGTGTATCTGGACATATATCTTTATAGTCAGGAATACCGTCCTTATCACTGTCTATAGGACAGCCGTTTG
>CAZHWB010000131.1:0-7639 GCA_964536105.1 uncultured Aquificales bacterium
ATCAATGCCGTTATATATGTAGAGAAAGAGAACCATAAAGGTATTATCATTGGGAAAAAGGGGCAGATGCTGAAAAAGATTGGACAGCAGGCAAGACAGGAATTGGAAGCTTTACTTGGAAAGAAGGTTCATCTGAACCTCTGGGTTAAAGTAAAACCACGCTGGAAGGAGGATATAAGACTGTTAAAGCTTCTTGGATATCAGTACATATCTTAGGTGATACATGACTCCAACACTTAACGTTTTAAAGGAAACAGTAAAAAGGCTTCTGTATAAGAACAACCTTAGGGCTTTAGAAAGGATTCTTTTAAAAAGCCATAAAGGGGATATTGTTGCTATTTTCAGACATCTGAACCATCAGGAAAGGGTTAAAACATTTCAGATATTAATGAAAATAGACATTTCAAAAGCCTCAGATGTTTTATACGATTTAGATGAGGATATTCAGATAGAGATACTCCGTTCCCTTCCGGTAAAAGATGCTGTAAGGATCCTCCTTACATTTTCAACAGGGGAAATAGCCCCTTTAATAGACAAGCTACCTGAAGAGGTTAGAAATCAGCTTCTCCAAAAACTTGATGAGGAGGAAAGGAAAGAACTTGAAAAGTATATTTCCTATGGTGGAGATAGTGTTACTTCCTTAATTACAGAGGATTACATAGCTGTTACAGAAGATAAAACTGTAGAAGAAGTATTAAATATTTTAAAGACAGCCCCTGAAGATATAGAGCTTATATACATTTATGTGGTTGACAAAAGGGAACATCTTATTGGTGTGGTTTCTATTAAGGAGATACTCACAGCCCCATCAAATGTTCAGATAAAGGACATTATGACAACAGATGTCATATATATAAGAACAGATGCTACAAAGGAAGATGCTATAGAGATATTCCAGAGATACGACCTTCTTGTTTTACCTGTAGTTGATGAAGATGAAAAATTAATAGGGGTTATATACATAGATGATATTCTTGATGCTATTACAGAAAAGACAACAGAAGAATTTTTTAAGATGGCAGGGGCGCAGGAAGAGGAGCTGTTTTATACAAACCAGATATTCAAGATAGCTAAACTAAGACTTCCGTGGATACTTGTATCTGTATTTGGAGAGCTTGTTTCTGCTGTTATTATAAGTTTTTTTGATTTTACTATAAAGCAGTACCTTCCTATTATTTTTTTCCTGCCCCTTGTTGCAGCTGTAAGTGGAAATATAAGTTCCCAGTCTGCAATTATCACAGCAAGGGGGCTTTTAACAGGAAAAATAACCCAGAACTTTAAAGAGTACATTCATCTTCTTTTCAGGGAAATAAAAATTGCCTTTACCCTTGGATTTGTAATAAGTACCATTGTGGGGATAGTTTCTGTAATCTGGCTGAGTACCCATATAATAGGGGTTGTTGTTGCAACCTCCCTGTTTATAAATATCATTATTGCTGCTTTTTTAGGTGGTCTACTGCCGTTCTTAATGGTAAAAATAGGAAAAGACCCTACCCTTGCCACAGGCCCCATTACTCTAACACTGAACGATGTGATAGGGGTTCTTATATATCTTGGAACAGCTACGGCATTTCTACACTACATTAACCTGTGATTTTTCCTTTATATGCTGGGAAATCTCCTTAGCTGTTTCTATTAAAAGTTCCTGAATGTCTTTAATTTTTTCATCATCAATTCTGCTTACAGGTGCAACAATAGATAGGGAAGCTATGGGATGATCCCATTCATCTTTTATAACTGTGGCAAGTTCTATAACTTCCGGTTCTGTATCTTCTTTATCTATTTCAAAAGGGTAATTTTCTTTTTCTTCTGCTTTTTTTAAAGCTTTTCCTGCAGCTGTGGTTTTTGAAGAATATCTGTGGGCAATCCTTGAATGGACATGAACCGCTTTATTACTTTCCTCTGAGTACATATAAACAATATCATCTTTGTGTAAAACAGATAAATAAACCGTTTCCCCTACCTCATTTCTTAATTTTCTCATAAAGGGTTTTGCAAACTTAAGGAAAGACAGCCCTTTTAAATAGGCGTCCTCAAGGTAAAGGAATTTCATACCGAGTTTATAATGGCCTGTTTCCTCATCCTGTTCAACGAGACCTTTTAACTGAAGGGTGGCAAGGAGCCTAAAGACATTATTTTTATTTAGATTCAGTATTTTACTTAACTCTGTAACTCCAAGATCATCTTTGTCTTTTAAGGCTTCAATAAGATCAAGGGCTTTTTCTATAGAAGTTTTAACACCTTTCCTTTTCATATCAGAACCTTTTTTTATAAAAATATATGGAATTATCAAACAAAATCAAATTTCTGTTTGATTATCTATTATAAAAGATTGTTATTCTTTTTTCTTTACCTATATTGTTAGTAAGTTCTAACCAGGAGGGTCATTATGGAAAAGGAACTTGAAAAAATACAAAAAGAACTGGAAGAGATAAAAGAGGAGTTAAAACAGATAAGAGAAGAGGCTATAAAATTGGAACATTTAGAAGAATATGCCCAGTCATCAAATTTTCCTGCGCTTATAGGAATTATACTTCTTCAGCTTCTTACTGTTTTCCTATTGGGTTGGATTATGTTTAAAGGCGGACTTTTATTTTAGGAACAGTTTAACGTCTGAAGATATCTTTGCTTAAAAGGGCTTGTGTATTATCAATACGTTTTCTTGCCTCTTCAAAGGGGATTTCTTTAAAGCATGATGTAATATAATCTGATTTTTCGGTTAAAAATTCATGGATTTTTTCAAATATTACTCTGTCAATAAGTATTGCTTTTATTTCTCCTATTTTAATAACTTCTGTTTTTTGGTTTATTTTTTCCCTTCCATACAACATAAAAACATTTCCTGTTATCTTTAAGTCGCTGCAAACCTTTACATAAAATCTTCCTTCTTTCATCTTTTCCCCTAAAAATCAAATGGTAAACTAAACATTATATGCACTTCTTCGTCCTGATTTTCATACCATCTGAACTGGAGGGATGTTTGCTCAGTTATGTTTACCCCAATTTCATACCAACCAAAAATATTTATTCCCTCTACTTCCCTTATGGGCCTTGAAAAAGCTATATAAAATCTTCTAGATAAGTTCTTTCGTGCATATAAAGATGCTGTAATCCCGTATAGGGGGTTGTAGCTGGGAACGATAGTCACGTTGAAGCCTGTATTGAACAATCCCTTATCCTCCTCTGTTCCAAAGGGCAGAAAAGCATATATGATTTTTCCGATTGCTGTAAAAAGGGGAATTGATTCTAAAGCTCCAGGGGAATCTTTAAAAAGTAAAATGGAAAGTATCTCATTTTTAGATTTTGGAGGTATTGATGTAAAAGAAAGATTTGGATTTTTTAGATTTCCATTTATGTTTATGTATATAAACGTGTTTGCCACAACTGTTGAAAGTCTTGCTGATATATATGGTTGATTTTCTATGATTTTTATTTTTGCGTAATCTATGTTGTACTTGTTTTTCATGTAGTTTATTTTTCCGTAAACGATATTTATAAATCCATTAACAATAGGTTTTTTTGCTGTTCCTTTAACTGTAAGGATGCTTTCACCATATGCACTTCCCCATTTTCCGTATATATACACTGGACTAAATGTTTTAATACTTAGATTTAAAATTATGTTTTCAAGGTTTTTTTCCTCTTTTTCTCCCTGGGAAGGGGCTTTTGAGAATTGTTTTTGTATATCCGGATCTAACCTCAGTCTCCCTGAAACGGATATATCCCCTTCTATAAACTGCTTTAGGACTTTTTCCCTTTTTGAGTATGTTTTTATATCTGCCGATGTACTTCCTTCAAATATAGAGGGATACCTTACAGGCAGCAGCTTTGTATTTATTGAGAGGTTGTTTTTTAAAGACGTCAGGTTTATGTTCCCTGAAATATTTACCTTACTTTCTCCAGAAACTAAGGATGATGTCTTCCCTGTTCCAAGTATATTTGCTTTCCCTTCTTTTACAAAAATATCAAATGTATCAAACTTTATGATTCCCCTTAAATAAGAACTTCTAAGTTTCAGATTTTTGGAAAAGGCATGTAAAAATAAATGTTTTTCTGGGTTTTTACTTACGCTTCCATCAAACATAAGGGTGTACTTTAGGGAGCCATCTACTGTTCCAAACATAATAAGTTCAGATAGAAGCTGTTTGTCAATATTTCCTGAAGCTTTTAAGTAAAGGTATTTTTCAGGAAAGGAAAAAGTTATCTTCTTTATATTTCCCGATAAAAGACCAGAAAATGATATGTTCCCGCTGTGGAGGGTTGTTTTATCAAAGGTGAGTTTAACAGGATTTGTTTTAAAAAGGGTCAGCTTATTCTGGTAAGCTAGAAGGGTTTTAAAAGATAAAAAGCCTTTAATATCCTTCCCTATTTTTATCTGTCCTACAGGTTTTTTTGCTATAAACTCAAGGGTATCATTTACAAAAAAGTCTAAATTTGTTGAGTAAAAATCCAGAAGAAATATGTTTTTTTTCCGTTTTAAGCTGTAGTTTAAGAAATTTTCTGTAAATTTTTTTCCTTTCAGGTATATTTCCGTAAACATTACCCCTGAAAAGGCATCAAAACTTCCTGTAATATTTGCATTAAGAACTGTTTTGTAATCCTTTAGTTTGAAGGTGGAAAAAATATCCCCATTTATTGACTTTTTGTCCATTTTTAATGTCAAGGCCCCAAATAGATGGAAAAAATCTACTTTATTTAATCCTTTTGCTTCTATATTTAGATTTCCTGTTTTGTTTTTTAATACAAATAAACCCTTTATACTGTCAAAAATCACATCCTTTTGATAAGAAAAACTGTTTTTGTAAAAATACACTTTCATGTTTATATCTTTTTTGGATATTTTCCCTTTGAGATTTGCATTTACATAATCCCCTGCAGGGATAAGGAGGACTTTTCCTTTTTTTATGTCCATTGAAAGAAAAAAGTCATTTTTCTTTACAAGGACAGAAAATTTTCCTGTAGCTTTTAAAGGTTTTATGTTTGAAAACAGATTAGGAAGCATATCCTTTAAAAAAGGATAGAATGGTTGCAAATCTGCATTTTTTGCCTCTGCGCTTAGATTAAATGAAAATGGATAAAATGTTATATCTGTATTGACTAAAAGATTTTTATCACTGTTTTTAGCAAGGATATTTATTTTTTTATCTTTAAACAGGAAGGTGTACTCATAATCTTTTAAAAGTAGATTTTTATATTTGAAGCTGGAAGCTGTTCCTTCAAGGGAAACCTGTATATCCGGTATATTGCCGTAAATTTTACCTTTTCCAGAAAAATTACCCCCTAATCCTATTTTTTTTGTAAAAGAGAGATCTGATATATCTATTCCTTTATAAAGAATATCTGTATCTATATATTTCCCCTTTATGTATCCCTTTCCCTTTAAGGTTCCTTCTCCCTTTAGATCTGCCTGGAAATGTGCAGTGTTTTTCTTTATGTTTTGCCTGACATCTACCTCACCACTTTTAAAGGAAACCCCAAACAGATTTATATCCCTTAAAAATATCTTTCCCTTTCCTGTTAATTTCTTTAGATCTAATGTATATTTTCCTTTAAAAAGGAAGCTTAGGTCAGATAAATACCTGTTTTTTATGTTAAAGACAGATAAAACCTTTTTTATATTGTATTCTGGAACATCTAAATCCAAGATTGATTTTTCTCCTAAAGAAAGAAAATACTTTACAAAAATATCCCTGTAGAACACCTTCCCATCTATTAAAAAAGAGCTGTCCTTTTTTATGTCAAACTCGGAGGATAAATTTTTTAAAACTGTTTTAGATATTTTCATGTTTTCAACAGTTAGTGCATTTTTAGATTGGAAAAGGTCCTTAAATGAAAAATTTGATACAAGGTTCATATTAGCGGCATATATATCCCTGGCAGAAAAATCCTTTATATAAAGTAAATTTTTTCCATATATACCATCTGCTATAGAGATAGTCAGATTACCTTTTAGGGCATTTAAATGGAAGTTTTTGCCGTATATATTTCCTATCTTATAGGAAGCTTTTCCTTTTAACAGGGTGTTTATATTTCCATTTAAAGAGAATTCCCCTTCTATATTTTTTATGGAAACAGTCTTTTTATACCTTTTTGCAAGTATTTTTCCGTTTAGAGAAAGGTTTGCATACCTGTCTAGTTGAAGACCCCCATTTACAAAAAAACCTCCAGCTTCAATTTCAAAAGGGGTTATATCAAGATATGTGTCTGTGTATTTTCCTTTTATATCTTTTACATAAATCCTTTCATTTCCAAGATTTATATAAAAGGGTCTTAAAATAGTAATTTTATTTTCTTTTGTTGAGAGGGAGGCATTTTTTATAAAAACAGGATTTTTCTTTTCTATTAGAAGGCTAAAGGAGTTTATATGTATGGAGGAAAGCCTGAGGATATAAAATAGAGGCTGGAAGCTGATATATTTTTTTTTCTCCTTTTTCTTTTCTTCTGGGGAAATTCTCCCATCTATAAAATCAGCATAAAGATGAAATACTTTTCCTTTAGAAAAAAGGTTTTTATAGTTTATGTAGAGGGAAAGGTCTCTTATTTTGAAAAAAAAGTTTTTTCTGTTTGACACGTTTATATAAGAACAGGAAAGCCTGTTAAAGGAAGAAAAATGGCAGTCATCATTTATGTAGATACCCACAGATTTTAAAAGGGGTTTGTGGTATGTAATTAACATCATAAGGAAAGCAAGGATAGTTGCTAAAAAAAGGATACTTATCACTGCAGGAAGTATGGATTTTTTCAGAAAGTTTTTCATTATATTAAATACTTACTAACCTTGTTAAATTGGTAGTAAAATTATATCAGTTTTTAAATCTGGAGGGTTTTAACATGGCTAACCGTGAAGTTTACGATTTAATTGAAAAGGCAAAAAAGGATTATGAAGGGGAAAATTATGAAATGGCTATAGTTTCCCTTGATGATGCTCTCTTGTTAGACCCAGATGTACCGGAAATATACTTCTGGAGGGGAAAACTTGCAACAGTTGATTTAAATGATGAGACTGTTGAGACTGCTATCGCAGAGTTCACCCAGGCGATAAATCTACGTCCTGATTACTGGGAGGCATTTTTTGAAAGGGGAAAGGTCCATCTTTACTTTAATCGTTTAGATGAAGCTGAGGAGGATTTTAAAAAAGCCCTTGAGATAAATCCTGAATTTGAGGAAGGTTATTCGTATCTTGCCCAGATTGAGCTAATGAGGGGGAATGATGAAAAGGCTCTCCAGTATCTTGATAAAGTTTCAACAGAAAAAGATTACAAATACTACTACAATTTAGGAAAGGTTCTGTATAATGCCGGTAGTTATGAAGCTGCGATAGATGCTATGAGTAAAGCCCTGGCTGAAAATAAATATCTTGTTGATGGTTATTTTACACGGGCAAAGGCTTACGAAGCTATAGAAAAGTACAGGGAAGCTCTAGAAGATCTAAAGGCAGCTGTTACACTTATGCCTGAAGAAAAGAAATTTTTCAACACAATGGCGGAGGTTTACTTTAAAAAGGCTAAACAGCTTGCAGATAGAGGAGAAATAAAGAAAGCAGCTGATCATTTTATAGAAGGATTGAAAATAAATTACAACCTTGATATTGGGAAAGAATATGAAAGGGTGTTTGAGCAGGCTGCCCAGGAGTGTATGA
>CAZHWB010000132.1:0-4903 GCA_964536105.1 uncultured Aquificales bacterium
TATAGTCTTGTTATAGTATATATTGTAAGCGCACCCTGGTAAATAATCTGTATTATATCCCTGAGAAGAGGTCTCCACATAGTAGGAACATGTATTTTTGTAGGAACAATTATAGCATCTCCAGGACTCAGCTGATAATCAAGTATATTTGAGCTGTACTGCTTTGGCATGCCCCATACTGGGTAGTTTCTTCCCTTCCACATAACATCTTTGTTTATATTTGCAGAAGAAACAACAGAGCCATCAGCTTTTATGACAAATATATTTTCTATATCTGCATCCCTTGTTAGACCTCCTGATGAATCTATATAATCTTTAACAGTCATACCTTTTATATAAACAAGTGCTGAAGGATTGTAAACCTCCCCAAACACAAGAACGCTAACCGGTCTTTTAGGTATATAAATCCTATCTCCATTTTCAAGTAGTATGTTAAATGGAGTTCCTTTCAGTTTTTCTATATCTTCAGGGATACGGATTCCAGCAATTCTACCTGTTACCTGGGATTTTTCCATCTCATCTAAGAGTCTTCTTTTGGCTTCAAAGGCTGCCTGTCTTGCCCGTAGTTCTTCTTTTGTTAAATCAGCTTGCATAATTCCAGCCTCTTCCTTTTCTAGTTCCTGCTTCATTCTAAGGATAGCCTGGGCGATTTTTTCCTTTTGCATCTCTTTTACAGATTCCCTCAAGATAATAATTCCTTCTGGATAGGCGTTAGGTCTAAAACCACCGGCAGCTTTGAGAATATCATAAAGGGTTGTTGTATCTGTGATTCTATAAACCCCTGGATTTTTCACATAACCTGTTATAAACACCCTTTCAACCAGCTCTTCAGGATCAATTGGTCTTATAACAATTCTATCCCCAGGGAAAAGAGGTAAATCTTTATCAGATTCCTTTTTTACTAAAACATCATATAGATATACAGAGGCTATATTTTTCCTAATAAGGGCTTCACCTGTCTCCGCTTTTCCTTTAGCTGTCTCTGCTTCTTCTGAATATCCTTTTGTTTTTCCTTGCTCTCTATATATATCAGCTCTTAACTGTTTTATATCTTTTTTGAACTTAACGTATGCAAGAGCTTCTGAAAGTCTTAAACCTTCTTTATAAGGAACGTAAGCCGATTTTTCAACAAAACCGGATACTTTTATAGGTGTGTATGTATATTTAGGATAAAATCTAATAACATCCATTGGTTTTATTTTTACAATCTCTTTTCCAGAAAGTACATCTTTAGGGGTGAATTTTACAATTTTTTCTATTTCAAGGGTTTCTGGATTTCTTCTTTCTATTTCTGCAAAATACAGATTTGTATTTATTAGCAGATAATCCTTTGTCAAAATATCATTTAATGTTATTTCTTTTTTATAAGCATATACCCCTGGATATTTTATCTCTCCTTCTAAAACGAAAACATCTTTTACTTTATTAAAATCAACATCCTTATAACCAAATTCATAAAAATAAATTTCATCTAATGGTTTAAGATCAACATCAAAAATTCCATCTATTACATCTTGCAGTGAAAACGTTATAAATACAGGTGGTTTACCTATTTCTGGAATCCTTTTTATCAGGCCAAAATATATATTTGTATTTACTAGAAGCTGATCTGAATCTAGTATATTAGATAGCTTCATCCCTTTTTTATAAGCATAAACCCCTGGATATTTTATAGCTCCCTGTAGAATAACTATATCTTTTACTTTATTCTTATCCACCTTCTGTACTGTTCCAAACCTGTAAAGGACAATTCTATCAGAAGGAAAAAGATCTATATCGTAATTTTTCAGTAAAATATCCTCTGGTATAAAAGTTATATATTTTGGCTGTGATCCAGGTGGATACTGTCTGACAATCAATCCAAATTTTGTGTTTGTATCCTGGAAAAACATATCCGGCTTTAAAATCTGGGAAAGGGTCATACCTTCTTTATACTCGTATAAGCCTGGATATGGAGTATGCCCTTCAACAGATACGGCATTTTGGGGAACGGATATAACTTCTCTGATTATAACAAGGTCTCCATCTTTTACCCTTTGGGAAAGAAAAGTCTTATCTGTTAATTTTCCTTCCTGTATTTCCAAAAACTCATTGTTTTTATATCTTTGGAGGGTAACTTTGTATCTATATGAAGATGGAAGAATTCCCCCTGCCAGCTTTATAAGGTCCTTAAGTGTTTCATTTCCTTTTAACTCATATATAGCAGGTCTTTTGACTTTCCCGGCAATTGCCGCTGTTGGTCCTATATCTTTAATGAAAATAACATCCCCATCTTTTACTCTAAAATCTACAGGTTTACCTTTTAAAAGGATATTGTAAAAATCTATATGTATTTTCTTTATCCCCTTAGGGGTTTTACGGGTTACAACCACATCCCTTAAAGTTCCTGTTCTTTTTATTCCTCCTGCCATCATTATGGCATCTATTATTGTATTTACACTTGTTACAAGAACTGAACCAGGTCTTCTAACTTCTCCAGAAACATATACAGGAAACGTTCTAAGTCTGCCTACTGTCAGTTTTATATTTGTCTTTAAAGCTTCTGAAATAACTTTTTCTGCCTCTGATAGATCCATCCCCCACACGTAAAACACCCCTAACTGGGGTATGTATATTTTTCCTTCCCTATCAACAGTTAATTTTAAAACAGGGGGAAGTTTCAGATTTGATGGAGCTCCTACTATGTATATAAAAACCTCATCGCCAGGTCCCAATGTATAGGATTTATCAACAGGAATAGATGTAGGAAGTCTAGGTTTACCTACGAAAAATTCATAACCAAACTGTTTTAAAGGGGTTTTGTAGGCTTTTAGTCTGGTGAAAAAAGAGTTTTCTATTGTTGACATCCTTGAAAAAATCTGTGTTGTAACTCTTATCTCTTTTGTAATATCAATAGTGCTCTCCTGTATTTCCGCTCCAAGATCTGCTTTTTCTACTACACCAGTTTCTGCTTTTATCTCTGATATTCCAGAAGATTCAGTTTTTAAAGGTGAAACTGCCTCACTGGCTGTTCCAGTTTCTGCAGGAGTATTTATCGGTCCTTTAGAAGTAGTTGCCTTGCCCTGTTGCATCTGAACAGGCAAGGAACCTTTTAGTCCTCCTCCTAATAATCCCTGTAGCCCTCCACTTTGCGTTTCTGCAAATGATATATATACGAAAAAAAACAATAAAAATCCAATATATACCGCTTTCCTCATTTTCCCCTTTTACTCCTTTGTATCTTTAGTATCTATGAAGACTTTTTTTCCATTTCCATTTTCGTACATTTTTTTGTAATCATAATAGGAAACAAGATTAATAGATATAGGTTTTTCTTCGCCTTTTTCTTTATATGCATATACTTTTCTGTGTTTTTTCATATTATCCAGCCATTCTACAAAAAATGCTACAAAAACCCCTAAGAAAAGACCGCTTATTAAACCTACAACAAGAATAAGTTTTTTCTTTGGCTTAAAAGGAGCTTTAGGTACAAAAGGAGGGTCTATTACCTGGAAGGCAACCTGCTCCTTCATCTCCTGGGCTTTTGCAAGTTCGTATTCCTGAACAAGGGCCTGATAAAGCCCTTTTGCTATTGCTATCTCCCCTTGGAGTTTCATTAAGTTAAATTGATATTCTGGAGCTGAAACAAAATCCCCATTTATTTTCTTGGAAATGGTTTTTATCTGATTTTCTAAATCAGATATTTTTTTCATCTGCTTTTTGATTTCATCCTGGGATATATCCGGTTTATCTTTCATTAATCTTAATTTTTCCTTTTCAGCAACTAACTTTCCTTTTAGCTTTCCAAGTTCAAGATTATCATTTCCAACTAAAAAAGGTATTTTCTTTATTTCCCCTTCAGAAAATTTTACATACAGCTTTTCCAGCTCATCAATTCTTCTTTTTGCTTCTTCTAGCCTTTCTTCTATATATAATCTATATTTTTTTGCCAGGGTAAAGGCCTTTTCATTAAGTATCCTGTCCAGATTTTTCAGAGCACTCTGTGCTATTTTGTATGCTAACACTGGATCTTCAGGAAAATCTGCATTTATTGTTATCACTCCTGTCTTTTTATCAGAGCTTGTTGATATATATTTTTTTAAAACGCTGGCTCCATCAAACACTGTCGGAGGGCTCTCATCTTCCTCTAAGATCCACCTTTTTCCTTTTTCATCCCATTTATCTTTAAAAAGTACAGGTAAAAGATCAAGATCTTTTACAATTTCTTCCCTCAGAATACGGCTGTTTAATACAGCTTCACATGTAAGTCCTGACTGCCCTGTAGGAAGAGGTACAAAGGATCCTATCAAAAAAGCTATTCCACTTTGTTCTTCTCCTCCTAAAGGCATTATTGTTGTTTGTGATCTATACACTTTTGGAGCTAAAAATGCATAAGCAATAGAAAAAACAAACAAAACCCCTGTTATTGCAAATATTATCTTCTTTCTTTTTTTTAAGGTTAACCACAGCTCGTAAAGATCTATTTCATCCTCATTTGTATAAGGAACATAATTGTCTTCTGTTTTTTTTCCATTCACTTCCATAACCTCTAAAACTCCCCCCAGATTAAAAAAAGGAGCTAAAAAGCCCCTTTTATAAAGTTATCGATCTAACTATATTGACTTTTTAATGACCGTGTCCATGGCTATGACCATGTCCATGGCCGTGGCTTATTACAGGAGAACCCCCATCTCCATTTTCATCAGATGCTATAACTGCAATTGTTGCTGCGGCAACTGTGGCAGCAACAGCTGCGATTGTTGTAGTTCCAACAGCGGCGGCGGTCGCTGCTCCTGCTGCAGCTGCACCAGCTGTTCCTGCAGCCGTACCAGCCGCAGCCCCACTAGCTCCAGCTGCTCCAGCAGAAGTGTTAGCCGCAGCTGCACCAGCTGTTCCTTCTGTATTTGCACTTACAGATATAAAA